>JADKAQ010000017.1 GCA_016719105.1 Gemmatimonadota bacterium
TCACGCGCAGCATCTTCGTCGGCGCATCGTCCCCCTCCGACACCTCCAGCTCTTCCGACTGGCATGAAAAAATGGCTGCGTCGTATCGCGCTCTCGGTCGTGGCCCTCTTGCTCTGCCGTGGTGGTCGCGGGAGCGGAGGTACGGGTTCCTCGGCCATCGCGGCGCCACGCGCGTGACTTCCCGCCGCCGGGGCACTGGTCGACATCGGCGGACGGCGCATTACGTCGATTGTCGCGGGGCGGGATGCCGACGGTCGTCCTGGTGTCGGGGCTCGACATCAACAGGGCGCTCGCACGGTCGGCGGTGCATGACTCCCTCGCGGCCACGTCGCGCACCTGCCGCGGCTGATCGCGCCGGCATCATGTGGAGCGATCCGTCGCCCGATCCGGTCACCGGCAGGGGTCGCGGACGATCTCCGCTGCCCTCACCAAGGCCGGCGAGCAGGCGCCCTTCGTCATGGTCAGGCACTCGCTGGGCAGGCCGTACATCATGACCTACACCAAAAGAAGTACTACGGCGATGAAGTGGCCGGACTGGTGATGGTCGACGCGTCGCATCGAGCAGATGCAACGCATGGCCAAGATTGCGCCAGCAGCGGGCGATCCGGGTCCGCGTTAGGTCCCATCAAGATCGCCTCCGCCCTGTCGTGGGGGCGTAGCTGCTCGCCACCAGCCTCACCCCGCGCATGCCGAACCAGGCGAAGCCAGCGCGCAGGCGTCGAGCGCCTATTCCACGCAGTCGCTTCTGGCGCCCTCAAGGAGATGATGGCGCTCGGCGCCATCTTCGATGAGGCGGACCTTTCGCCAGCTCGGCGATCGGCCGCTGTACGTGCTCACCGCCATGCGCCCGCTGGGCGCAGCCGGGATTGACCGCGCTCAAGCTCACCCCCCGAGAAGGGGAAGGACTTCAAGGCGTTGTGGAAGGCGATGCACGACGAGGAGGCGTCGTGGTCGACGCGCAGCCAGCACGTGTCGCTCGACGACGCGTCCCACTACGTCCAGTTCGATCGCCCCGACGTGGTCATCAAGGCGGTGCGCAGCGTGGTGGATAGCGTGCGGGTGGCGCCGACCCCCTGAACCGTCTGGAACAGAACCCGTCAATTCTGGCGACCAAGCCACGAGGCCGACGCGCCGCCGAGTCGAGCGCCGTCGCGCCGGCCGTGTACCTGCGTTTCGCTACCGCACCTCAAACGTCAGCGTCGCCCACTTCGATTCGTAGTTCACCGGGCCGCTCGGCAGCTTGGTCATGTTGATGAACTTGATGTAGTACACCCCTGCCGTCGTCAGCGGGATGCTGGCAATCCCCTCGGCGTTGGAGCGCGTGCTCTTCTGCTCCATCGCCCCCCTTCCCGACACCTCGCCGCCGTACAGCACGAACTGGTTGCCGGCCGGCTTGCCATCCACCAGCGTCTTCACCTGCAGCGTGGCACCAGCTTTCAACGTGTAGGGGTTCACCGTCGGGATGATCTCGGCCGGATATCCCATCACCGTGGCATAGGCATCGCTGCGCTCGGTCCCCACCTGTACCAGCGCCTTCACGTGCTTGTGGTAGCGCTCGCGCGGGCTTGGCCAGTTCGCCATTCTTCTTGCGCGCCTCCAGGGCGTCGGGAATCCCGTCGTCCTGTAGGTACAGGTTGAAGTCGTCGGCCGAGAGGTCGAGTTCGTTGGGCCTGGTCGAGACGCCGATCACGTATGTCCCCGCCCCGCGCGTGTGGATGTGGAACGTGCTCGTGTCGCCCTTCACCCCCCACTCGGCGGTGTCGAGCTTGATGCGCCCGCGCGGCGTGAGGACGCTGGCATCGGCCAGGCGATTGCGGGCGATGGAGTTCTCGCTCTTGGAGAAGGTCCCGTTGAGCAGGCGCACGCGCACCTCGGCGTTCTCCGGTGCGAAGAAGCGCGTGGGCTTCACGAACATGTCGTGCGCGGCGGCCAGCGTTACCGAGGCGAGGAGTAGGCCGAGCGCAATGGCGGCGGTGCGGCGGGTGCGGGTCAAACGGACGGTCATCGTCGTACTCCGTGGGAAGAAGATGGGAACGGGAGCCTGCAGGTCCATCAGGTGCAGCTGCAACAACTCAGGAAGTCGCGGTGGTGTCGGCGGCGCTGGTCGAATCGACGGCGCTGGTGTCGGCGGCGCTCGCCGCCGCGTCGCTGGCCTTGGCGGCTTCGGCCTCGGCGGCATCCATCGCTGCTTCGTCGGCGGCCGCGTCCTCCGCCGCTTCGCGCGCCAGGCGCACCTTGATCTCACCCATTTGCGTGAGACCCAGCAGTCGCCCCACTCCGGTGGGATCGATGCCGTACTCGGCGGGAAGGACCACCGTCAGTAGCAACGCTCCGGCCAGTGCCAGCGCCGCGAGTGTCGAACGCACCAGCGCACGAGTGGAGGGGAGCTCGGGGGCAGACGGGGACGGCGGAGTCGGAGAAGTCATGGTGTCAGGCGGTGAAGGAACGCGTGATGAAGTAGCCGACCATCTGGTAGCCCATGAGGACAAAGCCCGCCGCCATGATGGCAACGTTGGCCCCCCACGCCCGGCGGCCAAAGCTCGGCAGGCGCCGCCAGTACGACATGGCGATGAGGATCATGCTCAGTGCCAGCACCTGCCCGAGCTCTACCCCCACGTTGAACGCCACCAGGTTGGGGAGCAGCCCCTCGGGCGACACCTGGAAGTCCTGGATCTTGGTCGCCAGCCCCAGCCCGTGAAAGAGCCCGAAGAGGAGCGTCGCCACCCGCGCGTTAGGCGCCCGACCGAACCATCGCTCGAACGCCCGCAGGTTGTCGAGCGCCTTGTAGACCACCGACAGCCCGATGATGGCGTCGATCACGAAGGCGTTGACCGATACCCCGGCCAGCACCCCGCTGATGAGCGTGACCGAGTGCCCCACCGCAAACAGCGTGACGTACAACGCCACGTCCTTGAGCCGGTACAGGAAGAAGATCACCCCAAGCAGAAAGAGCAGGTGATCGTACCCGGTCACCATGTGCTTGGCGCCGAGGTAGGCAAAGGGGATCATGAGCACCCCCGACACCTCCTGCAGGTACCCCTTGTCGCCGCTCGCTACGCCATGCGCGAGTGCCACGCCGGGCACCAGCGGGACCATCAACAGCGCAAGCAGCAGCAACCGAAGCGGCACCACACGGTCGCCGGGACTGCGTGGTGGTTGTGGATGCAACGAAGGCACTGAACGCATGCAACGCCTAGGAGTTGGAGGGGGAGGGGAGCGCCGCGACGACGTATGCCCCGTCGTCCGCGCGTCGTGGATCCAGGACGTCCACCGAAGCGACCGCCACCGTGCGTTCGCCAAACAACCAGTACAGCGCCGGCACCACCAGCATGTTGAGCGCGGTCGCCGAGAGCAGCCCGCCCAGGATCACGATCGCCATCGGCGTCTGCAGCTCGTTGCCGGGCTCTCCGCCTCCCATCGCCAGCGGAATGAGCGCCAGCCCAGCGGTGAGCGCCGTCATGAGGATGGGCGACAGTCGCTCCAGCGAACCCCGCACCACCGCCTCCCGGAACGCCACCCCTTCGGAGAGCAGCTGGCGGTAGTGCGCCACCAGCAGGATGCCGTTGCGCGTGGCGACGCCGAAGAGCGTCACGAAGCCTACCAGTGAGGCAATGCTCACCACGCGCCCCGTGAGGTACACCGCCGCCACTCCACCAATGAGCGCCAGCGGCAGGTTGGCCATCACCAGCGCCGCCGTACGCGCCGAACGAAACTCGGCAAAGAGGATCACGAAGATCGCCGCCACCGCCAGCAACGAGAGCGCCGACAACACGCGCGTCGCCTCCCCCTGCGCTTCGAACTGTCCGCCATACTCCACGAAGTAGCCGGGGGGAAGCGTGACCTGTTGAGTCACCGCCCGCCGGATGTCGTTCACCGTGCTCCCCAGGTCGCGCCCCGCCACGTTGGCCTGCACGACGATCTTTCGCTGCACGTTCTCGCGCGACACGGTGTTGGGGCCGCGCTCCACCGTCACCGTCGCCAGTTGCGACAGTGGAACCCGCTGCCCTGTGGGCGTATCGAACGGGACGGCGGCGATGGCTGAGGCGTTGGCGCGCAGCGCATCGGGAAAGCGCACGACGAGGTCGACGCTGCGCCCCTGCTCCAGCACCTGCGACACCACCTCACCATTGAGCGCGACGTCGATCGCCTCGGCCAGCTGCCCAACGCTCATCCCGTAGCGCGCCAGCGCGGTGCGGTCGGCGCGAATGCGAAGCTGCGGCACGTCGGCCTGCTGCTCCAGCTGCAAGTCGGCGATGCCGGGTACGCCCTGCATCACGTCGCGCACCGCCGTCCCCACCTGGCGCAGCTGGTACAGGTCGGGGCCGAAGATCTTGACCGCGATGTTTGCACGAGTCCCTGACAGCATGTGGTCGATGCGATGGCCGATCGGTTGACCGATGGTGACGTTGGTCCCGGGAATGGCCGAGAAGGCGGTGCGCAGTTCCTCGAACACGCGCTCCTTGTCGATCCCGTCCTTCATCGTCACGTCGATCTCGGCGGCATTCACCCCCTGCGCGTGTTCCCCCTCGTTGAACTCCGGGAGGAAGGCCGAGCCCAGCCCGGGGACCGCGGCTACCGTCAGCAGCAATCCGAGCAAGGCGCCGCCGAGCACCGCCTTGGGGCGCGCGATGACCCACTCCAGCGTCCCGGCGTACCGCCCCTTGAGCCACCGCACCAGCGCGCTCTCCTCCTCGCGCTGCACCGCACCGGCGTTCGGCAGCAGGTAGGCGCACAGCACCGGCGTCACCGTCACCGCTACCAGCAGCGAGGCCAGGATCGAGACGACGTACGCAAAGCCCAGCGGGCGCAGCAACCGCCCCTCCACCCCACCCAGAAAGAAGAGCGGGAGGAAGACGACGATGATGATCATCGTCGCATTCACGATGCTGGAGCGAATCTCCTTCGACGCCTCGTACACCACCGCCAGCGCCCCGCGACGCTCCCCCTCGGGGCGATGGTGGTTTTCCTTGAGCCGCCGAAAGACGTTCTCCACGTCGATAATCGCGTCGTCCACCAGCGCACCGATCGCGATCGCCATCCCCCCCAGCGTCATCGTGTTCACCGTGATCCCCAGCAGCTGCATGGCGAAGATCGCCACCACCAGCGACAGCGGGATGGCCACCAGCGAGATCGCCGTTGCCCGCAGGTTCCACAGGAAGAGGAAGAGGACGATGACCACCAGCACCGCCCCGTCGCGCAGCGCAGTCACCACGTTTCCGATGGCGACCGAGATGAAGTCGGACTGCCGGAAGAGCTGCGCGTTGATTGCCACCCCCTTGGGCAGCATGGGCTGGATGGTGGCGAGTTCGCGCTCGATGCGCGCCGTCAGCTCCAACGTGTTGGCGCCCGGCTGTTTCTGCACCGCCAGCACCACGCCAGGGGCCGCGTCCACCGAACCGTCGCCGTACTTGGGCGCACTGCCAATGTGCACCTCGGCCACTTGCGACAGCAGCACCGGCACACCGCCATGCACCGCGACCACGGTGCGCGCGATGTCGTCCACCGTTTGCACGCGCCCGATGCCACGAATCACGTACTCCTGCCCCTTGTCCATGTACACGCCGCCGGAGGCATTGGCATTGGAGCCGCGCGCCGCGCGCACCACCTCGTCGAGTGTCACGCCGGCGGCGAGCATGCGTGCCGGATCGGGGAGTACCTGGTACTGCTTGACCGCCCCGCCAATCGGGATCACCTGTGCCACGCCCGGGACAGCCAGCAGCCGACGACGCACCGTCCAGTCGGCGATGGTGCGCAGCTCGCGCGCCATGCTGTCGCTGCCGGGAGTTGGGCCCGTGAGGCCAATCATCATGATCTCCCCCATCACGCTCGACACGGGGGCGAGCACCGGCGCCGCGATCCCTTCGGGGAGCGAGGCCGCCACGGTTTGCAGCTTTTCGGCCACGATCTGCCGGTCGCGGAAGATCTCCGTCCCCCAGTCGAACTCGACCCAGACGACGGAGATCCCCTGCGCGGTCGACGAGCGCACGCGCCTCACGCCGGTGGCGCCATTCACCGCCGTCTCGATGGGGAAGGTGACCAGCGCCTCGACCTCCTCCGGCGCCATCCCGTGCGCCTCGGTGAGGACCGTCACGGTCGGGGCGGTGAGGTCGGGAAAGACGTCGACCGGCATGCGCCACGCCGTCCACGCTCCGCCCACCAGCATCAACGCCGCGATGGCGAGGACCACGACGCGGTTGCGCAATGAGAGCGCGATGAGTGCATTCAGCATCGGTTCGCTCTCCGGCGCTAGTGCTCGTGGCCGTGCGCCGGGACGCTCGTCGAGAGCGACGCCAGGCGCACCTGATACGCGGCACCCGTGACGACGCGCTCACCCGCCTTCACGCCCGCGCGCACGAGGATCACGTCGCCCTCGCGCCCCACCACCACCAGCTCGCGCCGCTCGAACGTCTCCCCTTCGGGCTGCACGAAGGCGATCGGGCGCCCGTCTTCCTCCAGCACCGCCGCCGCCGCGATCGCCACGCCGCGCTCCCGCTGCCCGGTACGCACCGCCACGCGCGCGTTGGCCCCCACCTTGATGGAGCCATCGCCATTGGCCACCTCGAACAAGACCGGCACGGTGCGCGACATCGAGTCGATCACGCTCCCGATCGACACCACGCGCCGCGCCGTGTAGCGGCGCGTCGACCCTTCCACCTCGAAGTCCACCCCCGCGCTGCGCGACACCTGCGGCGCCATCGCCGCCGGCACGTTGACGCGCAGCCACACCACCGACGGATCGACGATGGTGAAGAGCGGCGCTCCCCCTTCCACGCGGCTCCCCGGCGTCACCCGACGCTCCGCGACGACGCCGGCTATCGGCGACGTCACCGTCACGCGCCCGCCGACGTCGGCGCCATACCCCGCCAGCGCCTCGCGCGCCGCCGTCAGGCGAATCTCGGCCTCGTGCACGCGGCGCTCGGGCACCGCCTCGACAGCAAGCAACCGCTTGGCCCGTTCGTACTCATCCTCCGCCTCACGCAACCGGGCGCGCGCTTCTGCGATCGCCGCTCCGCCCCCTTCGCCTAACGACGGCGTGAGCGTGGCCAGCACCTGCCCGCGCGACACGCGCTGGCCGGGGACGGGCGAAGTCGCCACCCCCGCCGCATCGACCAGTCCTCCCACCGGCGCGCTCACCTGCGCCCAGCGCCCCGCCTGCGGCTCGATCACCCCCGATGCCTCGAATGATCCCGCCACGTCTCCCTTACGCGCGAACGCGGTCGCGAAGCCCGGCGTCTTCCATTGCTGTTCCTTGAGGAAGCTGATACCGCTGTCTCCCCCGTCGCCCTCGCGCGGTGCCTCGGCGGCCGTGGCGTACACCCTCAACCCCGGCACCGAGATGCTGTCCTTCGCTTGAGGCGAGTCGACCAGGATGGTGAGGTCGTACGTGCCGGCCGCGGTAAACGTCGGCGCCGGCCCGTAGATGCCGGGGGCGCGCGGCGTTTCCTGCACCACTACCACCGGCGCGCCTCCGCCTTGCGGGCGGAAGGTGAGGGTGATGCGCCCGCTGCGCAGCGGGGCGAAGTCGGTGAGGTCGGTAAGGTGCACCGCAAACTTGTCCGGCGCCCCGACGATCAGCGCCGGATGCTCCATGAAAAGTTCGGTCGAGTCGGTCCAGAGCGTGATGGCGCCACCGGCCGGCTCACCCCCTTCGGGGGTCGCCGGCGCCTCGGCGCCCTTGTCACGAGCACACGCCGCCAGCGCGGCCAGCGACGCGCACGCAATCAGGAAGCGCGTGGCGCGGCGGCGCTGCAGAATATCTCTAGTCATCGGGATCATCGAAGGGGCGTGGCCGCGGGGAAGAGTGAAGCGCCCACGGCGCGCGCCAATGCGGCGCGGCGAACGGCCACTTCACCCTGGAGCGTGACGAGGGTCGATTCGGCTTCCTGGTAGGCGCGCATCGCGTCGAGCCACTCCACCAGCGTCACCTCGCCTTCGGCGTACGAGGCTTGAATGGCGCGAATGGCGGCGCGCCCCTCCTCGCCGAGTTGTGGTGCCAGGGCGGCGCGCTGCGCCTCGACAGCGCGCAGGTTGTCCAGCGCGTCGGCCACTTCGCGGGCCACTCGCCGCCGCACCGCATCCCGCGCCGCCTCGACGCGGCGCGTATCGGCCGCGGCGGCCTCGATGGCACCGGCGCGCCGGTCAAACAGTGGCAGCGGTACCGTGAGCCCAGCGACAACGCCGCGAAAGCCGGTGAGCGATCCTGCGGTGGGATCGGCCACGCGCTCCCCCTTGTAGCCCGCCGAGAGCACCGGCGTGGGGATGCGCTCGCGTGCGACGAGGTGGGCGTCGGCCCTGGCCGCCTCCGTGTCCAGCATGATGAGGCGCGCCTCGGCGCGGTCGCGTTGCGCCAACTGCAACAACGAGTCGAGCGGGAGCTGTTCCAGGGTGGTGCCGTCAGACGCAATGCGTGTCGAAATGGCCAGCGAATCGGCTCCGATCATCGGCAGCCCCATCAGCGTCGCAAGCGCCACCCGCGCGGTGCGACGTTCCAGCGCCGCCGCGCTGCGCACCGCCGCGAAGCGTGCCCCTTCCAGTCGCAGGCGGCGCGCGGCGTAGCCCGAGACGTCGCCCGCGGCGAGGCGGCGATCGCTCACGCGCTGTGCTTCGGCAAAGGCCGCGGCGGTTTCGTCGGCAAGGCGCGCGCGCTGGTCGGCCGTCACGACGCGCGCGAAGGTCGTGGCGACCTCGTAGTCGAGCGTCGTCGCCACGCTGTCGAGGCGTGCCATCGCCAGCGACACGCGTACGCGCGCGACCGCACGACGTGCGGCGCGTTGACCGCCCACCTCGATCGACTGCTCGAGCTGCGTGATGTTCTGCGCGTTGGTCTGGTCGCCGCGCGAGGTCTGCTCGCGCCCGTAGACGAGCACGGGGTTGAGCAGCGCCCCCGCCTGGCGCTCGCGCGCCTGGGCGGCAAGCACGGCTTCGCGCTGGGCGCGAAGGTCGGGGCTGGCCGCCTGCGCAACACGTCGCGCCGAATCGAGCGTGAGCTGTGCGGCGCCTATCGCGGGGGTGATCGCGATTGCACACACGACGCCGGCGACGAGCGCCCGCGCGCCTCGGCGCGGGGGCGCGTTGGGGCGCGGGTGCAGCGACGTGACGAGGGACCGTCTATTGAATGAGTGGCGTGACACGGGTGACCGGAGTGGCGTGAGGTCCAGCGTCCCGCTGCAGCTGTCGGCAGAGTGCGCCGCGCGACTGGAGCGAAGAGGGGGACCAGGACAGCCCACGTCGAGTGCGACGTGGGAGACGGCCAGCACGACACGCCCGAGCCACTCCCCCCTGGCGCCTCGCGAGGTCGCGAGCGCGTAGGGCGGTGGCCGGGCGTCGGTCAGCTGAGGGGTGGGCCCCTCGGGGCGGGCGGGAGCTGGTACTCGGGACCGGGACGCGCCAACAGGGCGCGTTCTTCGCACGGTGCCACCGTGCTGCAGGTCCGGTCACCGATCACGGCGATCGGATTGGGGAGTATCGCCGGGGTCGCCACCGAGGATGCGACCCGCGTCGCATCGCGCGGTCCCACGACGGCGGCGAGCGTCGCGTGCTGGTGTCCGTGCGAATCGCGAGGCGTTGAGACGGTGCCTCGTTCATTCGACACGGTGCGTGTGTGGCCTGATGCGCCGGGCGTCGTCGGAGCATGCTCGTCCCCGTCTCCGGCTCGGTGCGCCACTGGATGCGCATCGTCGTGCGCCGCCTCATGCGCATCCTTGTGCGCTGCCGCATGCGCATCCTCGTGCGCCGCCCCGTGCGCCCTGCTGAGGTGCTCATGCACCTCGCCGTGCGCCAGCGCCTGAAGCGGGGCGCTCGTGCCGGCGAGCAGTGCCGTCGCCAGCGCGACGAGTCGGGTCCGAAGGGAGAAACGCACGCCCGAATCTACGGCTTCGCCCCGGTTTTGCCTACCAGCACCGCACCTTGGCGGGTGATCGCCGCTCAGTACCGCACCGCGTACTGCACCTTCACCAGCAACTGGTTCGACCCGAACCCCCAGCGCCGGTCCAGGCGCCGGGTCGGATCGGTCACCAACCCCATGTCGATCGGGCGCCCGGTCTCCGGGTCGATGTCGTGGCGCAGGTTGTGGTTGTACACCACGAACAGGTCGCCTAACGGGGCAAAGGTCCAGCGCAGGCGCGTGTTGGCGCCAAAGCTGTCGGAGCTGTTGTCGTACTGCAGGTAGCTGTTGAGCTGCAGGTTGGAGGAGACGTTCACGCGCACGCGCGTCCCCACCAGGTCCTGCGTGAAGTTGCCCTCCGGCAAGCGCCCCACATTGCGCGTCGAGTTGAGCTCGACGATGAACAGGGGCGACGGCTTCCACGCCCCGGTCAGCACCAGCTCGTCCAGGCGCCCCGTGTAGAAGCCCCCGGTCCACCAGGTGGCCTGCCCGCTCAGGCGTCGCTTGGGGGCAAAGCCCGCTTCGAAGCGGTAGCGCATCCAGTGGTGCGACCCCGCGGGGATCACGACCCCTTTGGCGATCTCGAAGGGTAACGCCAGGCGCTCCCCGGTTGGATTGGCGTTGAACTCGAAGCGATCGCCGCTCTCCAGCCGCCAGTTGACCGGGGCAAAGAAGACGCGATAGCTCTCCCACCGGTCGTCGAGGTCGCCCACCAGGGTGAAGAACAGCTCGTTCATCATCTGCCGCACGTCCAGTCCCAGCACGTTCCCCTTGGGGCGCGGCTTGTAGGTCATGCTGAGGTTGAGCGCCTGCACGGCGGGGCGGGGAATGAACCCTAACGAGGGATCGAAGGCGTCGCCGACGCGTCGAAAGGTGAGCGCGACATCCCAGAGGTCATTGGGGTAGTCGAGCTTCCCACCGACGGCGGTGCGTTCGCCGTCGCCGAGCCCCTCGCGTCCCATGGCGAGCCCCCACACGCCGGCGAGGAAGTTCTTGTTGCCGAACAGCCGTGACGTCTGAAAGGTCGCGTCGCCTCCCGCGGTCCAGCTCCCGGCGCGCCCCAACGGGTCACCGAACGTGGCCAGCATCCCCACGCTCGACTCGCGCAGCGCATTCTGCCGCACGCGCAGGACACCCATGGTACTGGACGTCTGCGGCAGGCCCAACGCCTCCCGATCATCGATGTCACCGGTGTGCAGCACGAGGGCGCCGACATTGGCCCCGCGCCCGCGTCCGCTGACCTTGAGCCCCGCCTGGATCGGGACCTCGTTCCCGCTCAGGAGCCCGATGCGCCGGCTGAAGAAGGGGCGCACGTCGTCTCCGGTCCCCAGGCCGAAATCGAAGATGTCGGCCCCCTGCAGGAAGAAGGTCCGCTTCTCGGGGAAGACGATGGGAAAGCGCGTGAGGTTGGTGCGGCGCGTGTCGACCTCCGTCTCGGCGAAGTCGGTGTTGACCGTGAACGCGGCCAGCGTGTTCGCGCCTAACGTCTTGGTGATGTCGAGGCTCGCGTCGTGCGCCTCCTCGAAGCCCGCCTTGGGCGCCGGGACGCCGCCGCCCGCGGTGAGCGATGGGCGCACGCTCAATCCCAGCCCCAGCGAGAAGGGCGGGACGTCGGTCAGCCGGCCGGCGCGAAAGGTCTGCGTCACCTGGAAGTTGCGCTCGGGGCTCGCCCAGCGGTCGGTCTCGAGCAGGCGCTGGATGCGGCGTTGCACGTTGAACCCCCACTCGCTCGCCCCCTGCTTGAATTGCAGGCTCAGCACCGGGATGCGGATCTCGGCCGACCACCCCGTCGCCGTGCGCGCCGTCACCGCCTCCCACGCGGCGTCCCAGTTGGCGTTCTCGCTCTCTCCCTGGTTGGACACCAACGCGTCGTAGCGTGCCGCATTGGGGTTCACGGCAAACACGTACCCTGACCGTCCGTCGCGGTACGTGTCGAGCACGAGCTTGATGTGATCTTCGTTGCTCAGGTTCGCATCGCGCTCGCGGGCAAAGGCCACGATTCGGGCGGGATCAGGATCGTCGGCACGCACGCCGATCACGATCGCGTCGGCGCTGGCCAGGATGCGTACCACCGTGCGCCCCGCCGGTCTCACCCCCTGCACCGGTTCGATCTGCGTGAGCGCCGCGATCGAGTCGGCGCCGGCCCACATGGCTTCGTCAAGGCGACCGTCGAGGTGCACCACGCCGCGCACCGTCCCCACGCGCAGCGCCGGGACGTTGGTGGTGGGGAGCTGTGCGCCGAGCGACGGGGCGCGACACATCCCCGCCGCGATCGCCAGGAGCGTGACGGGCGTCGTTAGGCGATGTCGACGTGCGGCGAGAGGCATTGTCCGAAGAAGCATGTCGCGCAACCTAGCCGGGCTCAGCGTCCAGCGTCTACCGCCGCCCTCAGCCCCTTCAGCACCTCCGGCAGCGCCCCGTCGGCCCAGAAGTGGATGTAGTAGATCCGCGGCGACTCGCCCACCAGGTGCGAATGCACCGCGGTCGCCGTGATCCCGTTGGTCGCGAGCGCGCGCACCACCGGGTCGACGTGATGCTCCCCCACCGCAAAGTCGCCCGTTGCCACGGCGCGCGTGGCATCGACCATCTGGATATTCACCGGGCTCCCGTACGCCAGCGCCGGCACCAGCACCTTGCCGTGCATCGTCACCGTCCCGGGGACCAGCTGGAAGGCAAGCTGCGACACCGCCCCCGACGCGCGCCCGGTGACCCCCATCGTGCGGTGCACCAGCGCCGTGTCGATCGTGACTGGGGGAGGCGCACTGCTCGTGACGGGGCGCGGTGCCTTCGTGAGCGCGACGGCGCGGTCGAGCCTGCGCGCCAGCGTCACGGCATCCCCCTCGCCATGAAAGTGGATGTACGTGATGCTCGGGCTCTCGCCCGCCAGGTGGTTGTGGATCGACGTGACGCCGATCTCTTGTCGTGCCAGCTCGGCCAGCACCGGTTGGAGTTCATCGCGCGTGACCACCAGGTCGCCCATGAGCATGGCGTCCGAAGGCTCGCCGCTGAAGCCGGCCCAGCCGCCTAACGCCAGCATCGGTGACACCGTCACGTCGCCCATGCGCATCGTGACGTCGCGGCGCGGAAAGTTGAACCGTTGATAGCCACCGGTGGCGACGGCGGGGGTCTGCAGGATGCGGGCGACCTCGCCCCAGGTCGCGGCCGCGCCCTGCGCGCTCCCTCCGCGCGGCGCCAGCAACAACGGCAGCGCGAGCAAGACAAGCCGCCATGGGCGTGTGAGGCGCTGGCGTGAGGACGAACGACGCGCCGAAAGCACGGGAAGAGAGATGGTCATGTGCCTGAACTCCTCACAAGTGGACGAGAAATGATTGGGCGCAGGCAATCGTGCGTGCGCCTGCGGTTGCGCGATGCCAAGCGCCGTTGGTGCGCCGCCCGCGTGTGCCTCACGGCCCGCTCGGGCGAAATCCCGCGTACAGCGCGTCGAAGACGGCCAACCCGTGCTCGAGTCGCGCCTCGTCGGTGGCATGTGATCGCACGAGCCCGTCGATCAGGCGCGCCACCCCGTCGGTTTCGGGTCGAGCGAAGGTGCGTTCCTTGAGGTCGAGGTCGTGCACGATCTCGCCTAACGCCACCAGTGCCGGATCGGCCAGCGCAAAGCGCCGCAGCAGCGTCTCGAAGGTGCAATCGGCCCCTTCATGCGTGTATTCGCCCTCGAACATGTCGAAGCGACGCTGCGGCTCGGCGTGCGTGTAGGCGCTGGCCTCGACAAACAGGAAGCGCGCCGCCGGGTCGATGAACCGCCGAATGAGCCAGGCGCTGGCCAGGCGATCGACGTGAAGATCGCGACGCGTGACCCAGAGGGCGCCGCGCCCTCGCGCCTCCGCGCTCCCATCAGACGCATCGCCCGCCGGTCCAGAAAGGGCGCGCAGCGCGAGCTCGACCCCCCGCACGGACTCCGTGGCCGCCGGCCCCCCCTCGGCATCGAACCAGTCGATCGCCCGTATCTCGTCCAATCGCCGCTGCAGTCGCCCCAATTCGACGGCCACGCCCTCCCGATCCGCGGCCTCGAGAGGCGGCGGCGCGGTGAGCGTCAGCCGCAGCCGATCCCCCGTCGATGGCGACGGCCGCGTAGTCGGAATCGCGCGCCCCCTTGAAGCGCGCCACGAGATCGTCGTTGGACATCCCGGCGACGACGGAGGCCTCGAGGATCGTGCACTCTCCGCCCCCCGCCTCGACCTCGCGGCGGACCCACGACAAGTCCTCCATCGCCTCGTCCCGTCGCGGCAGGACGTACACGGAGTTCTTGAGCGCGATCGCTCCGGCGCGCGCCAGCCGCTTCCCCACCTTCGCCCGGAGGTAGTCCGGCTTGGGGGGAATCGCGTGCACCACAAGGAGCCAAGGGGGCGATGCGACGGACATAGCAACTGTGATAGTGATTCTCACAGTTGCTCGGCGCAAGGCCGCCGGGCGTGGGATTCGCTTGACACATCCGCCGGTCGCTCGTAGCGCGACCGGCTGTGCCCGCCTATCCGGATCGCCGCGGACTGTCGATGCTGGCGCTCCTGCGGTACGTCGCCGAAAGCGCGCCGCCGGCGCCGCGCCGCCGACGCGCTTGTCGCGAACGCCCGTCGACGCGGCAGCGCGAGCCGCGGCTCATGAAGCTCCCCTTCGACAGGCGACCGCGCGATGTGTACCTGCGCCGCGCCCTGACGCCCGCTTCGTGTTGCCCCGAACGCTCGTTCACGCGCCCGACCCACTTGACAAGAAAAGGGGTGCCGGGGGAAAGGGTAGGGGGGCTCGCGTCGAAAAAACGCGCGCAGGCGGCCGTCGACCGTGTCCGGCCACCGGTGAATACCTCCCAACGCCTGCTGTAACGCCATGATCGAGCCGCAGTCCGTGCGCGCTCGCGCTCGGGCCGCACGCACCCGCGCTCGGTCCGTGCGCACCCGCGCTCGGTCCGCACGCACACGCACTCGGTCCGAGTACACCCGCGCTCGGTCCGTGCACCTGTCGGGTCGGCACGTGGATGTGTCGGCTCGGTCCGTCGACGATGTCGGTCGTAGCGCCCACATCGTTGTTCGCACCGTCGACGACGACGCGCGGACCGTCGACTCGCCACCTGCAGTCCAGCGGCGCGTCGGCCGGTCCGGCGACGACGACGCTCGGTCCGTGCATCGCGCCAGTCGGTCCGTCACGGTGTCTGTCCCGTTCGTGCACGACGCAACACGAACCGTCCACCGCGTCGCCCGGTCCGCCCACGCCGTCGCTGGGGTCGTCGACCATGACGGCCCGTCCGCGCACTCGTCGCGTCGCACCGTCGACGTGTCAGCTCGGAACGTCCGCTGTACCGCTGTGAACGCGCGCGTGTCGGGCGGTGTCGGGTCGGTCCGTCGACGAGGTCGCGTGGTCCGTCGACGCGTGCGTACGGTCCGCAGAGGATGCAATCCGCACCGTCGATGTGTTGGTCCGGACCGACGACGATGCAACGCCGAACGTGTCCCGGTCGAACCTAACGAGGCACCTCGCAACAGGCACCGGTCACGTCGCGATCGCTTTCATGAGGGGATGGCGCGGCTGGTGGCGGAGCACGAGGCGCAGTTTGCCGAGCACGGGCTCCCGGCGGGCCACGCCAAGCGGCTCACCCAGGCGGCGGGCGACTTGCGGCTGGCCATCAACGCCCGCGGCCTCCAGCAGGGCAAGCGGACGGCGGCCACCAGCGGCGCGCGCGAGGTCACGCGCGAGGTCACGCGCGAGGCGCTCCGTCAGCTGCGCATCGTGTCGTCGCTGGTGGTGCCGAAACAGGCGCCTAACGCCGAATGGATGGCGGCGTGGCGGACCGCCACCGCGGTGGCGCGCCGGGGAACACGCGCGGGCAGCGGCCCGCTGTGCTCAGGGCGCCAGGCGCGGGCGAGACTCGCCCTCGGCAAGTCGCATCAAGCGCTCGCTGATGGCCAACTCCAGCTCTCCCGCAAACTCGCGCGCCGCGTCGCCGTGCCGCCTGTCGATCGTCAGCACCAACTCCCCCGGGTGCTCCATCGAGAGCCCGGTTGGACCGGCCACCGCTTCGAAGGTGCGCAGGTCGCTGGCCGTGAGGACCAGGCGCGGGGCCGCGAACAGGCGCGCTGGGCGCACCTGCGCCGAGGCGAGCTGGTTGAGCGGGACCGAGACCTCGCGCACCGGCTCGGTCACTTCCTTGGTCTCGTACCCCCTCCCCATGCGCTCGGTGGTGCGGCTCACGCGCCACTGGATCACCAGCCGGTCGTCGTCGACGCGCAGCAGCCCATGCGCCGTCTCCGACGTGCTCGTGTACTCGCTTCCCTTGAAGGCGTCGGAGGAACGCGTGAAGGTGAAGGGGAGGGCGGCGACTGGTGGGGACACGGATCGGCGGGAAAGGAGACAGAAGGAAGCTGCCCACTGCATTCGATCCTACGCAACCGCCCCACGCGGCCTGCACGCGATCCAGGTGCGGGATGATCCAATCGTCGTTCACCACGCCGCAGCAAACGCCTCGAGGCCGAGCCGCGCCGCCGCTGCACCTTCGTATCAGGCGATTGCGTGGTTGTGCCGGGTGCCGACTGTGCTGGTGACGGTCGGCTGGCTTGCCCCGACCGGCCGTCGTCTCCATTGTCGTACCGGCCTTCAGCTCCCCCTTACACCCTCCGACGCCAGTGATCGCGCCTCGCCTCGTCCATCCGCTCGCCCTGGCCGCTCTCTCTACCCTCGCGATCCCGGTACCCCGGGTGCTTGCCCAGAGCTCGGGCAGCTACGAGTTCATCGACTTCGTGGCCCCTCGGGGGTGGAAGGTCGAACGCGCCGCCGAATGGGTGGTCTTCAAGAAGGACGATGGCACGCACTACTCCAACGTCTTCATCATCAAGCCACGCCCGAGCCTCGGGACGCACCGCGCCGATGTGGACAAGGACTGGGCCCTGCACGCCGCCAAGCAGGGGCTCGCTGCGCCTGCGCAGTCGGATGGTTCGTCCAGGGACGGGTGGGAGGTGACGGTTGGTGCAGGTGCAACGAAGGGACGCAATGCCTTCGAGATTTCGGTGACCACGTTCACGGGACGTGGCCTGAGCTGGGCATTGGTGGGCTACTACAACGACACGTCGTTGCTGGCCGACATGGAGTCGCTGTCGCAGTCGCTCAAGCTCCACGAGGGACGGCTGGCGGCCTGGCGCGAGAAGAACCTGGGAGCGAGCGCGGTCGCCGCGGCGGATGGACGCTCGCCGCGACCGCCGGCCACCGCGCGTCCCGCAGGTCCCACGGCCCGTCTCCCGGCGTCGCCGAGCGGCCCGATGATGATGACGAAGTCCACCACCAACTTCGACGATGGATGGCAGGCGACGGTTCAGGGTGACTTCGTGCAGGTCACGCGCCCGGGGCTCACGGTTCGCCTGTACCACCCGAACGATGCGCTCGAACAGGCCAGGCCGAGGGAGGTGGACGCGCCCGAGTGGTATTGGAGCCGCATCGTCGAGCCGGGCTTCCGGACGAGCGCCGCGCAGAAGTGGGAAGGGGTGCAGTACCCCCCGATCTACTTCATGGAGGGCGCTGGCACCGACCGGCAGTCGGGGCGTGCCGTGCATGTCGCGATGAAGGTGGTGTACGAGGGTGGAGCGCGCGTGATCGTCGCCTTGGCGAACGATCGGGCCACCTTCCAACAAGCTTTCCCGCACCCCAACGACATGAATCGGATGCTGGGCTACAACAAGTTCGCCGTGACCGCCAGCGACATCCTCGGCAGCTGGAGCAAGGGCGGTGGCGGAGGCGTGGAGTACTACAACGTCTACACCGGCAACTACGCGGGGATGGCGGCGATCTCCAGCACCGACGAGTTTGTCTTTCGCCCCGACGGCACCTATCAGAGCATCCATCGGTCGGCGAACACGACCAATGGCTCCACGCGCTTCTCAAGGCTCGACTACCAAGGGCGCTTTACCGTGACCGACTGGTCGGTGACGGCGACCAACCGTGTGGAGGGGAAGACGAAGCTGTTCCACGCCCAGCTGGAGGCGATCAAAGGAGGGTACCTCCTGTGGTTGACCGACAGCGACTACGCTCCGCTGCGCTACGGGTTGTTCCGGCGACCGGTGCCGTGACGGTGGGGCGTTGAGGCATTGGGGCCGGGTCCTGGAACGAGTGTCTCGATGACGCCGCCCCCACCCGGGCCCCCCCGGCGGCCCCGGGGGGGCGCCCCCCCCGGGCGGGCGGGGGCGGCGGCCCCCCCGGGGGGGGCCGGCCCCCGGGGGGGGGGCCGGGGGGGGCGCGGGGGGGGGGGGGGGGGGGGCCCCCGGCGCGGGGGGGGGGGGCGCCGGGGGGGGGGGCCCGCCCGGGGCGGGGCGGCGCCGCCCCCCCGCGCCCCCCCGGCGCCCCCCCGCGCCCGGGCGCCGCGGGGGGGGGGGGGGCCCGCCCCCGGCCCCGCCCGGCCCGGGGGGGGGGCCCCCCAGGGGGGGCCGGGGGGGGGGGGGGGGGCGGGGGCCCGGCCCCCGGGGCCGGCGGGGGGGGGGGGGGGGGGGGGGGGGGGGGGGGGGGGGGGGGGGGGGGGGGGGGGGGGGGGGGGGGGGGGGGGGGGGGGGGGGACGGGCGACGCCATCCCCGACTCCACCCCGCTGCCTAACGCCCCGTCAACATCCTCACCAGACAGGCGTTGTTGCGCTGCTCCGGCGTCAGCACGGCGAGAATCTGCGCGCTCAACCGCTCCTCCGCGGCCTTCACCGCCTGCATCGCCGCGTCGGCCTTGGCCAGGATCTTCGCCACTTCCTCACGCGTCGCGCCGGCCCTCGACGCCGCCATGGCCTCCAGCCCCACCTTCATGATCGTCTCGAGGTCCGCCTTGACCGACTCGCCAAAGGCGGCGCGCAACTCGCGGATCTTCGTGCTCTGGGCTGGCGTGAGCGACTTGAGCACGTCGGCGCCGCACGCGCTGGGTCCAGGGGCACCCGAGGCGAGCCAGCGCTGCTGTGCGGGCGTGTACACGGCGAACACGTCGCGTTGCAGCTGAGCGAAGGCGCGCGCCAGCCGCGCGCGGATCGGGTCGCCCTTGGCCAGGATCGCCATGACCTCGGCCCGCGACTTCTTCGCGGCGATCGCCGCCCGCGCCTGTGCCTCGATGGCCTGGAGCGCGGCGACATCGGCCGCATTCGCCTTGAAGTAGGCCTCGTGCAGCGCCTGGATCTTCGCCTTCTGCTCGGCCGTGAGCTTGAGGCTGTCCGGGAACGCCGAGCCCCCGATCCCGCCGCGATCGATCGCCGCGGCCGCGGTATTCGCGTACTCCTGCACGAGGTCGACGCTGATGTCGTCGAGCGATTCCTGCGTCGTCGCAGGGGCGGTCGCCGAGTCGCGGGAGCAGGCCGAGACGGCCGCCAGCAGGGCGAAGGCGAAGGGGAGGGCGCGGCGTCTGGTCATGCGGAGGAGTGTGCGCCGCGCGGGACGATGGGGCAAGGGGGCCGCGAAACTCCAACCGGTCGCGCCCTTCGACGCGGACGACCGCCCCCTGAATCGACTCACCGCTCCCACGCCTCGCCGCGGATGTCACACTCCCGAGGACGGCAACGGCGAGTGGTTGATTCGAGCCGAGGCGCCCGCGGATTGCGCGTGAGAGGGAGAACCCTCCCGTGCGCACTCGTCCGACGCTCGTCCCCCACCCATGTCTACCTCCTCGCCAAGCGCGGTCGCTCGTCCCCGGCGCTTTGCCCTCGTCCGTGCGCTCGCCGGCGGAGTCGTGATCCTCTTCCTGCTCGCCTCCCTCGTCACCACCGCCTCCGAGATGGGTGGAGAGGGGACCATGTGGATGTTCGTGGCGGCGGCCAGCGGGCTCCTGCTCCTCGTGGCGAGCTGGCGCAACTGGCCGCTGCTCTGGAATCCGCTCGGGCGAATCCTGCGCGCCCTGGTCGGGGAAACCATGGCGCGCGTCGCGTTCGGCGCGATGGCGCTGGTCTTCGTGGCGTCGGCGCTGCTGGCGTGGCGATAGTCCCGCCGCCGACGTCGGGGAGTTAGGGGCACGCGTCCGCCGACAGCGGTTGCGGCTGGCGACTCACGGCGCGTGACTCCCCGCCAAGGTCGGGCGTCACTTGAGGACTCTCTTCCGCGAACGTCCTCATGCGCCAGTCTCCTCGTGCGGTCCATCACGTCGTCGCCCGCGCCGGTCTCACGCTCCTCGTGGCCGCGTGCAGCGGCTCGGATGCGGGACCGGCGGCAGTCACCCCGCCAACGCCGAACGCGACCGTCGTCACGTGGACGCCGTGTCCGGCTCCCGCTGCTGCTCCCATTTGGGCTGCCCAACAGGACGGGAGCGGCGCCTGGGCGGCGGTCGCCCCTTCCAGCGGCAGCTATCGCTTTTCCTTTCAGTCCAGCAAGGGAGCGATTGCGTACGTCACGGGCGACGTCGGCAGCTACAACACATACGTGCTGTACGGCACCCTCGCCGACCTCACGCAGTTCGCCAGCAACACGTGCAGCGCCTCATTGCGCAACGTGACCGGTTCGTTCTCGACGCTGGGCGCCGGCGAGCAGGCCGAGGTGGGGCTCGGATGGAGCAGCACGCTCGCCGCCGGTCCGGGGAACAAGTCGGTGAGCGTCAGCGCGCAGAATGCCGCCATGGACCTGCTGGCCGTGCTGCATCGTCCGGGGGCTCCGGCGGCGCGGGCCGTCATCCGCCGCGACATCCCGTCGTCGGTCATGACCTTCGACCCGATCGACTTCGCGAGTGCCGAGGCGTTCGACACCGAGCATCCGAGCCTGACCATCACCGGCGCCAGCGGCGAAGCCATCACCTTTGCGCAGTGGTACCGTGGGACCAACGGCTCGCGCAATTCGCTCTACTATGGCAGTGCATCCGTGACGCTCCCCACCAGCTACGCAGCGATTCCCGCGGCACGGCAGCGCCCCGCCGACCTGCATGAGGGGTGGGCCTTCAGTTCGGTGACGCAGCCGAGCGGCGTCGTGCGTGGGCGGACCGTCACGGCGTACTGGCACGATGCGGGGAGTCGCGTGATCGCCCTTCCCGCCGTCCCGTCGTCCGATCCCAGCGTCACGGTCGTCTCATCCTCGCCGTTTGCCAAGTTGCGCGCGCAGGTTGCCGTCCCGGCCGGTGCGAAGTCGCTCGAGCTGTTCTACTATCGCACGGGCGCCAACGGCGTGAGCGCCCGCGTCCAAGCCACGGTCGATTTTCTGTCGGCTGCCGCGGCGGACCTCACGCTCCCGGATCTGTCGTCGGTCGCCGGCTTCCAGTCGGCGTACCTCCCGCAGGGAGGAGGACCGATCAGTTGGGGGCTGTACGCCTATTCCTGGACGGGGAGTCACGCCGGCTTCTACGGCCGTCCGCTCGACGCCACGAACTCCACCCTGGTGAGCTGGCGATCGACGGTCACGCCGTAACCCCGGGGAGGGCAGCGTCGGGAGGACGTCGCACGGCGCGCGGCGAGGATCTCGACTCAGGGAGTGGGAGGGGCGAGGGGTGGCAAGGGGTGGCGGGTCGTCGTTCCCGCGCGGAATATGGAGGCGATCGCTTCCCCCTGGCTCAGCCCATCCGCCCGCCATGACCTCCCGTCGCTCCGTCATCAAGCTCGGCGCCGCCGCCGTCCTCGCCCCGATGTTCAACCGCGGGCGCTTCACGCTCCCGCACCTCCCGCAGCAGCAATACTCGGCGCGCGCCATCGAATTGATGCAGCGTGCGACGGTGATCGACATGCTGTCGCCGTTGCACATCGCCTCGAACGGGAACAAGTGGTGGCAGAAGCCGGACTCCATCACGGCCGAGGATTTCGCCCCGTTCAAGGCGTCAGGGATCCACGTCTTCCATACGGCGGTCGGCTTCGGCGGTCCGAACGGGTACATGCAGGGGCAGCAGTTCTTCCATCGGCAGAACTCGATGATCGCCGCGCGCCCCGACCTCTTCATGCGCATCGACTCGGCGGACGATTTCGCCAAGGTGAAAGGGTCGGGACGCATCGGGATCCTGCTCGGCGCACAGAACTCCGACCACTTCATCCGTCCGGACTACAATCCGCGCGACATGCTGTCGACGGTGGACGAGTTCTTCCTGTACGGGCAGCGCGTCTCGCAGCTCACGTACAACTCGCAGAACTGGTTCGCCAGCGGGTCGACCGAACGTGTGGACGGCGGGATCTCCGATCTCGGGGTGCAGCTCATCGAGCGGATGAACAAGGTCGGCATGGCGGTTGATACCTCGCACTGCGGTGACCGCACCACGCTCGACGCGCTGTCGCTGTCCAAGAAGCCGGCGCTCATCACGCACTCCAACGCGCGCGCGCTGGCCAGCAACCACCCGCGCACCAAGCCCGACGAGGTGATTCGCGCCGCGGGCAAGGCGGGGAGCGTCGTCGGGATCACGGGCGTGCGCATGTTCGTGAAGGGGAGCGAGCCCACGACCGTCGAGGACTTCTTCAACCACATCGACTACGTGGCGAAGATGATCGGCGTGGAGCACGTCGGGATCGGGAGCGACATCGACCTGCAGGGCTACGACGACATGCCGCCTGACGAGTACAAGCGCCTCAAGGACAGCTACAAGGGGAGCTACGGTTTCCGTGACAAGATCGACATCGAGGGGATCGACCACCCCAAGCGCATGTTCGACGTCACCGAGGGGCTCATCCGGCGCAAGTACAGCGATGACCAGATCCTCGGCATCCTGGGCGGCAACTTCCAGCGCGTGCTGAGCGACATCTGGGCGGGGATGCCGGGGAAGTAGTCGCGGGGGCCGGCGCCGAGCCTAACGTTTCGCGTACGGTCCCAGCACCTGCAGCACATTGCCGGCGTTGTCCCGGAACATCACGTTCGCCCGCGCCTCGGGGCGTGACGGGTAGGGGCCGCTCATGAACACCACGCCGCGCGCGCGGAGGGCGGTGACGGTGCCGTCGAAGTCGGCGACGATGACCCCGGCCTTGGCAACGCCGTGGGTGAGTTCGGGCTGCGGCGTGGCGGTACGTGCCTCGTCGTGCTGTATCAGCTCGACGATCACTCCACCGCCTTCGAGCGCGACGACACCGGCGATCTTGCCCGTTCGCGGCACGGTCATGATCCGATGCAGCCCGAGCTTGGCCTCGTACCAGGCGGCGCTCGCCTCCAGATCGGGCACGGAGAGCGCGATGAAGGCGCCAACGGCGGAGACGAACGGCTGGGCGGTCGACACCGCCGGTCGCTGACCGTCGGCGACCGCCGTCATGAAGCTCATGGCCAGCGCGACCCACGGGAATCGAAACGTGCGCATGCGAGCACCCATCGTCGGTTGTCGGTACGGAATGCGGGACGATCGAACGGCGCTGCCAGCTCCCGCGCCCGTGTGCCTCCTTGAAGCCCTGGGGCGTGGCGTAGTGTATCCCGCGGGTGATGAGTCCGCGTCATCGCGGGGACACTGCGTGCGCGCCCCGGGATGAGTCGCGCACGACGGTGACCTCTGCCGCCGGGACGGTCCGGTCGACTCGACGCCTACGGCAACGCGAACGCCACGTACGTCCCGCCACTCGGCGCCCCGTTCTTCCCGCCGCCGCAGGCAATCACGACAAACTGCTTGCCGTTCACCATGTACGTCGACGGCGTCGTGTTCCCTGCCGCCGGGAGCGCCCCCTCCCACAACAGCTTCCCGTTGGTCTTGTCGAACGCGCGGATCTTGTTGTCGTAGGTCGTCGCCGCGATGATGAGCAAGCCGTTCTCCGTCACGATCGCCCCACCATAACTGTCGCTCCCGGTGTCCTTCATGCCCTGCGCGACGAGCTTGGGGTACTCGCCGAAGGGAATCGACCATTTCGTCTCGCCCGTGTTGAGGTCGATCGCATTGAGCGTCCCCCACGGCGGCTTGATGGCCGGGTAGCCCTCGTGGTCGAGGAAGATGTCGAAGGTGGTGTTGCGGTACTTGAGGAAGGTGGGGACGTGCGCCGGGGCGAGCGTCGGTTGCTTCCCGCTCACCAGGTACTCCGTGAGCTGCTCCACCGCCGAATCGCCTAACGCGGTGACGAAGGCGGGCATGCGCCCGGTCCCGGCGCGAATGGCGTTGGTGATCTGTTCGCGCGTGAGGCGCGTGGCCACGCCGGTGAGCGTCGGCCCGATCGGCGTGCTCTTTGCCCCATGACACTCGGCGCAGTATGCGCCAAAGAGCGACGTCGTCTCGCGCGGCACGATCTTGAGGATCCACCCCATCTCGTTCGAGTTGACGTACAGCATCCCCGTCTTGGGATCGAACGAGGGACCGCCATATTCGCCGCCGCCGTCAACGCCGGGGAAGATGATGATCCCCTTCGTGTTGGGCGGGGTCCACGGATCGGGGGTGGGGTTCTCCTTGAACAGCTTGAGCGCCGCCGCATGCGCCTCGGGGGTGCGGTCGGTGAGCAAGTCCTCCGTCAGCTGCTGCCGAGCGAACGGCTTGGGAAGGATAGGAAAGCGCTGCGAGTCGGCGGTGACGTCGCCCTCGAGGATGGCCGGCGGCATCTTGCGCCACTCGCTGGGGAAGAGCTCCGCCCCCGTCTCGCGGTCGAGCACCCACACGTGCCCCGTCTTGGTGATCTGCGCGACCGCATCGACCGGCGCGCCGTTGCGCCTGACGGTGACGAGCGTGGGGGCCGCGGGAAAGTCGCGATCCCACAGGTCGTGCCGGAGCCCCTGATGGTGCCACTTCCGCTGGCCCGTATTGGCATCGAGCGCCACGATGGAGTTGGCAAACAGGTTGTCGCCCACACGATTGGCGCCATAGAAGTCGAACGACGCCGATCCGGTGGCGAAGAAGACCATCCCGCGCCGTTGGTCCACCGTCACCCCGGACCACGCGTTCGCCCCCCCCGCCACCTTCCACGCCTCGGCGGGCCACGTGTCGTAGCCGAACTCGCCGGGGTGCGGAATGGTGTGGAAGCTCCAACGAATCTTCCCCGTCTTCACGTCGAAGGCGCGCACGTCGCCTGGGGCCGACGGGAGTGCTTCGGGGACGGATGTGCCGACGATGAGCATGTCCTTATAGACGGCCCCCGGCGTGCTGGCACTGACCGAGAGCCCCTCAGCCGGCCGCCCCAACCCCTCGCGCAGGTCGACCCACCCGCTGTCGTTTCCCCACCCGGCTGCCTTCTGCCCCGTCGACGCGTCGAGCGAGAAGAGGCGGTAACGATAGTTGAAGTAGACACGACCGTCGTGCACCACCACGCCGCGATACCGAATGCGCGGCCCGGTGAACTTCCCCCCCGTGGGATCGAAGCTCCACAGCTCCTTCCCGGTCGCCGCATCGAGCGCGAAGGCGCGCTGCTTGGGCGACATGGCGTACAGCACCCCGCCCACAACCACGGGGTTCGACTGCATCTCCGACCCCTCGAACGCGTCCCGTGTGTCGTAGCTCCACGCCACCCGCAGCGTCGAGACGTTCTGCGGCGAGATCTGCGAGAGCGTCGTGTAGTGGGTCTTCTCGTCGCTCCCGTGGTACACGGGCCAGTCGACGTTCTGCGGCGGCGCGTTGCACGCGGCGGCGACGAGGGCGGCGGCAACGGTGTGGCGAAGGCGCATGGAGGGGGGACCGAGAGGGGAGCGATGGGGGGGAGGCCGTGAGCCGGGAGGCGCGGCCCCCCTCGCCGCCCCCGATATGCCGCCATGTCACGCCGAGCGCAACGGACCGCCGGGGCGGCAGGACCCCGCTCGCGTCGCGATCGGACTAGAGGCCAAGTCTCCAAAGGACCACCACGCCGTGCCGACGCAGGGTGCCGGCGCATGAGTGCTCACTGGACCGGTAGCGACTAGAAGTCCGTTGCCGCCATGCAGCTTTTCCCCTGCTCAAGTGCCACGACTTGCAGCCGATACCGTACCTACAGGGTGAGTCACGTCGCTGCATTGGATGCTCCATCGGTCAACGGTCGAGGCGCAGGCGAACGATGCTACGGAATGTGAAGGTGGGAACGCGCGTCCAGGCGGGGTTCGCGTTCATCGGATCCGCGATGGTCGTCTCGGCCGCGGTGGCGATTGGCGGGATGGCGATGATCAACGATCACGCACGGCTGGTCTACAACGACCGCGTGATCCCGATGCAGGAACTGAAGTTCGTGGCCGACGGCTACGCCGTCGCGATCGTCGACAACACGCACAAGATGCGCGCGGGGACCGTCTCCATCGCCGACGGCGTGGCGACGATCAAGCGCTCGCAGCTTGCGATCGACAGCGCCTGGACGTCCTACGCGCAGCACCAACTCTCGGCAGACGAGAAGGCGCTCGCGGCGACCGCCGAATCCACGGTGAAGCGCGCGAATGCGGCGATCGAGAAGCTGATGGCCATCCTGGCGCGCAACGACTCGGCGGCGCTCGTCGCCTTTGCCGAGCAGGAGCTGTATCCCGCGATCGATCCGGTGTCGGACGCGCTCTCGAAACTCATCGACGTGCAGGTCAAGGTCGCCGCCGCCGAGTTCGCCGACGGGGAGTCCATCTACACGATGTTCCGCTTGGCGGCCATCATCGGAACGCTCCTCCTCTTCCTGACCGCGTTAGGCATCGGGCGCTGGACCGCCCGCTACCTCTCCCGCGGCACAGGGGGACTCGTGGCCCAGCTGGAGTCGCTGCGCAGCGAGCAGATTCCCCGCCTGCGCCAGGGTGCCGTGGCGATGGCCGATGGTGACCTTGCCACCCCGATCGCCTTCGAGGCGGCCCCGCTCCCGGTGGACGGCGGCGATGAAATCGGGCAGCTCGCCTCGGGACTCAATGGGGTGCTCGACGAGATGCGTTCGATGGCCGAGGCGATCGAGCGATCGCGCACGACGCTCAGTGCCGTGATCGCGCAGGCCTCCGCCGTGGTGGCCGCCGCCCGCGAGGGGGCGCTCGATCACCGGGCGAACGCCGCTGCCTTCAAGGGGGCGTATCACGACCTCACCGACGGGCTCAACGACACGCTCGCTGCGGTCGCCCGCCCGCTCACCTCGGCGTCGCACGTCCTCACGCGGGTGGCCGCGCGCGACCTCACCGTGCGCATGGACGAAGGGTCACTCGCCGGCGACTACCGCCAGATGCAAACCGCGCTCAACGACGCCGTGGCCCAGCTCAGCCGCGCGCTCAGCGACGTGGAGCGCGGCATCGAACAGGTCTCTACCGGCTCGGACCAGGTGGCGCGGGGAAGCCAGGACCTCGCCAACGGCGCCACGCGCCAGGCCGCCGCCCTCGAGGAGATCTCCGCGGGACTCACCGAGCTCGACTCGCTCTCCCGGCAGAGTGCCTCGAGTGCCGGCGAGGCGACGGCGAGCGTGGACGAGACGCGACAGAGCTCGCGGCGCGGCGTGGAAGTCATGGAAGAGCTCTCGGCCGCGATCCTCGAGATTCGCGCCAACGCCGAGGCGACGTCGCAGCTCCTCAAGACGATCGACAGCATCGCCTTCCAGACCAACTTGCTGGCGCTCAACGCCGCGGTCGAAGCGGCGCGCGCCGGTGAGGCGGGACGCGGCTTTGCCGTCGTCGCTGAGGAGGTGCGCGCCCTCGCCGGCCGGACCAGCGAAGCGTCGCGCGAGACTGCCGCGATGATCGAACGCTCGCTCGGCGCCACCGCCCGTGGTGTCGCGCTCAACGAGTCGGTCCTCGAGCAGCTGCGCCAGATCGACACGCGCGTGGGCCACGTGAGCGCGATGATCGGCGAGATCGCCGAATCGTCGACACGCCAGCGCGATGGGGTGCACCAGATCACCGCGGCCGTCGAGCAGGCGAGCCAGGTGACGCAGGGGACGGCCGCCAGCTCGGAAGAATCGGCGGCGGCGTCGGAGGAACTGTCGAGCCAGGCGGCACTGATGCTGTCGACGATACGACAGTTTGCCCTCGACGACGAGTCAGGGCGTCCGCGCTCGGCGCTCAGGGTGCGCGCACTGGCGGCGCGCGCCTAACCAGCGCGGCGCGCCTAACCAGCGCGGCGCGCCTGGCTGGCGCGGCGCGCCCAACCAGCGCGGCGCGCCTCGTCCCCGCGTTCAGCCAGCGCGCTTCATCCGCTCGCGCTGAATCTCGGCGTGCACGTCGCTGGTCAGCCCCTTCCCCAGGGTGGCGAGCCGGTCGAGCTCCGCCTTCGTGATCCCCCCGATCTCGCCGCGATACGCGGCCTTGAGCGCGTTCATCCGGTTCTGCGAGGCGATCATCTCCTCGTGCGTGTGGATCACGCGCGCCGAGACGCCTGGGCGCCCCTTGAGGTGCGCGGCGACGCGCGCCACGTGTCGGGCATGGACCTCGGCCGGCGACGTCGTGGCCGGGAGGTACTCGGTCACGATGAGTGGTGGGTTCTCCATCGCCGCCGCCGCCGCCGCGTTGCTCGTCGCCACGAACGAGCCGTCGCTGCATTCGGTCTCCATGTCGGTCACCTTGCCCGGCGTCTTGCGCAGGAGCCAGAGCAGGAGACGCAGCCAGAGCTTCTTGATGTGCGGATGATAGAGCGCCGCCGTGACCGTGCAGTCGCGCGAGATGAGCGTGCGCACCAGGATCGCGCTCAGCACCGTCCCCGGCGTCTCGGTGATCGTCTTGTCCTCGACGTCGGCCAACAGCTTGAACCCCCGACTGGTGAGGAGGGCGGCCGTCTTGTCGTACCACCCCAGGTCGAGGTGCCGGAAGTCCTGCGGCCTCGCCATGACGAAGCGATGCGTCGGCTGGTAGGTGGCCTCGATGATGGCCAGAATGTCGTGGGCGGCCTGTTCGACGGGTTCCATGCGGGCGAGTGTGGTCGGGGGGACGGAGGGCGAAGCTGCTGGAAGACGTGTGGCGCGCGGCGACGGTAACCCAAGGCCTTGCAGCTGTGCGGCGGGTCACACCCGGAACGGTCAAACCCCTAGCGCCCCCCCGCTCCACCCGACAACATCCTCGCCACCCCCTTGGCGCCCGTCCCCGAGCCCCCGCCCCCGCCATGACCAGCCGCCGCGACTTCCTCGGCACGACCCTAACGACCCTCAGCGCGGCCGCCCTGCTCGACCCGCGCGCCCTCGTCCCCCGGCTCACCAGGGCCGCGCCGAAGAAGATCCTGATCCTCGGCGGGACCGGCTTCGTGGGGCCGCACGACGTGAAGTGCGCGCTCGAGCGCGGTCACCAGGTCACGATCTTCAACCGCGGGCGCAGTGCCCCGGGGATGTTCGGCAAGGACGTCGAGGAACTCGCCGGCGATCGCGCCGCCGAGCTCACCGCGCTCAAGGGGCGCAAGTGGGACGCGGTCATCGACGAGTCGGCCTCGCTCTCCAGCGCCCCCGACTGGGTGAAGAACTCGGCGAACGCACTCAAGGACTCGGTCGACCAGTACCTCTTCATCTCCACGCGCTCGGTCTACGCCGACGTGAGCCGCGTCCCCATGACCAACGAGGCGCCGGTCCTCACGCGCGAGAACTCGCCGCTCAAGGAGGGACAGGCCCTCCCGTACGGTCACGCCAAGGCGTACGCCGAGAAGGAGGCGCACGCCGCCATGCCGGGGCGCGTGACGGTCGTTCGCCCGGGACTCATCATCGGTCCGGGCGATGACACCGATCGCTTCACCTACTGGCCGGTGCGCATCGCGCGCGGTGGCGAGGTGCTCGTGCCCGGCGACGGCACCGATCACGTGCAGATCATCGACGTGCGCGACCTGGTGGAATTCTGCGTGACGCTCGTCGAGAACCGCACCTATGGCGTCTTCAATGGCGTCACTCCGCAGCTGGGGATGCCGTTCCGCGAGTTCGTGCAGCGCATCGAGAAGGGGGTCGGCGGGAACGGGAGCTATACCTGGGTCGACGCCGACTTCCTGCGGGAGAACGGGGCCAATCCGTACGGGCGCGAGCTCCCGGTCTTCCAGGTGATGAAGGGGCGCACCGCCGGCTTTGCGCGGTTTGACCTCACCCCCGAGGTCAAGGCGGGGCTCAAGTGGCGTCCCATGGAGGTCACCGCACGCGAGACGCTGGAGTGGTTCCGTACGCTCCCGGCCGACCGCCAAGCGGGGCTCAAGACCGGCTTCACGCCCGATCGGGAGCGTGAGTTGCTGGCCAAGTGGCACGCGCTCGGGAAGTAGCGCATGCGCCCGATTCACGCCGCCCCGCCACGCGCGGTACTCGTCAGGCAGCTCCTCTTCCTCGCGCTCATGATGTCGTCGCCGGCCTCGCTCGCGGCGCAGCAGCAGGCGGCCGAAGCCCCCGCCACCGCCGCGCCGCGCTTCCAGACGCGCCCTGCCGTCACGGGGCTCAACGGGATCGTCTCGTCCGGACATCCGGTCTCGAGCGCGGCCGGGCTTCGCATCCTCATGCAAGGGGGCAACGCCTTCGACGCGGCCGTGGCCACGGGCGCTGCTGCTGCGATGGGCGAGCCCGAGATGAACGGGATCGGTGGCAACGGCTTCATGACCGTCTACCACAAGGCGACCGGGAAGGTCTGGTCGCTGTCGATGGCCGGTGCCGCCCCCAAGGGGATCAACCCCGCCGAGATGACGCCGGCGACGCTCAACGCGGGGATGAAGGCGGGGATCGTACCGGGAAACCTGGGCGGATACCTCGCCCTGCTCCAGCGGTTCGGCACGATGTCGTTAGCGCAGGTCTTCGCCCCGGCCATCGAACTGGCCGAGCACGGCTACCCCATCGACCGGCTGCTCGCCGGTTCGATCGATCGTGGCAAGGGGAACCTCGGGCGCTATCCCACGACTGCGGCGCTCTTTCTCCCCGGCGGTGAGCCGATCAAGGCCGGTGAGCTGTATCGCAACGCCGACTACGCCGCGACGCTTCGCAAGCTGGTCGAGGCCGAGAAGCGGGCAAAGGGGCGTGGTGCCTCGCGCACGGCGGCGATCCAGGCGGCATTCGACCGCTTCTACAAGGGCGACATCGCCGCCGAGATCGATCGCTTCTTCAAGGCAAACGGCGGCGTGCTGACGGCGGCCGATCTCGCCGCGTACTCGCCCGAGTGGACCGAGGCGCTGCACACCACCTATCGCGGGTATGACGTCTACTCGAACCCGTCGACCTCGCGCGGTGGCTTCGAGGTGTTGATGCAGGCGTCGCTGGTGGAAGGATTCGACCTGTCGAAGTCCGGGGCCGCATCGTTGCACGCGCAGATCGAGGCCATCAAGGTCGCCAAGGCCGACATCTACCGGTACGTCGCTGATCCCAAGTTCCACGCGGTCCCCACCCACGGGATGTTGTCGAAGGAGTACCTGTCGAAACGGCGCGCGCTGATCGACATGGCCAAGGCGGGCGGCTATCCCGACCCCGGCGTTCCCGTGGGCGCCACGTCGACCCCGGCCGGGGCACACGACTTTCCGACCTTCGACGAGGTCTACGACAGCGAGGTGCATACCACCTCGTTCTCCGTGGTCGACAAGGCCGGCAACGCCGTGGGCGTCACGCCCACGTTAGGCGGGCTGTTCGGGAGCAACGTCGTCGTCGGCCACACCGGGCTCCTGCTCAACAACGGGATGCGACTCGGCTCCACGTCACCCTATCCCGAGAACGTCAACTACGTGGGGGCGGGGAAGGTCCCCATCCTCAACAATGCGCCGGTCGTGGTCCTCAAGGAGGGGAAGCTGGCCTTCGTCTTCGGCACCCCCGGTGGCGAGACGATTGGGCAGACGGAGTTTCAGGTGCTGGTGCGCCTGCTGGACGAGAAGCTCCCGGTACAGGAGGCGATCGAGGCGCCGCGCTTCGCGCTCGACGCGGCTCCCAACTTCTACAAGCAGGGGGCGGCGATCGAGGTGCGCATCGAGGGGCGGGCCAGCGTCGACGACATCGCCGCGCTTCGGGCGCTTGGGCACAAGGTGACCGTCCTCCCCGGGTGGGGGAGCCTGGGCCACATGCAGGTGATCGCGGTCGATCCCCGGACCGGGCGGCTCGTCGCGGGGGCCGATCCTCGGCGTACGGGATACGCGATGGGGTTCTAGGCGTCGCCTCATCGTCTGATCCTCGCTCGCGCCCCGGCCTCCTCCGGGGCGCGTTGCTTTGACGGCTGCAACGGTTGGCGCTACTGTTGGCGCGCCCTCACTGGAGACACGTGCCCATGCCCGCGGCCAAGGAGTCCACCCCCGCCGAGTACCTCGCCTCACTCCCCGCCGACCGCCGCGCGGTGGTCGAGGCGGTGCGCAAGGTCATCAGGAAGCACCTCCCCAAGGGGTACGCCGAGTCGTTTCGCTGGGGGATGCTCGCGTACGAGATCCCACTCAAGCTCCATCCCGAGACGTACAACAAGCAGCCGCTGATGTACCTCGCACTCGCTGCGCAGAAGAACAACTTCGCGTTGTACCTGACGAACATCGCCAGCGACAAGGTGCTGATGGGAAAGCTCGCGGCGCACTACAAGGCCATCGGCAAGAAGCTCGACATGGGGAAGGGGTGCCTGCGTTTCAAGACGCTGGAGGAGTTGCCGCTGGCCCTGGTTGGTGAGATGGTCGCCTCGACGCCGGTGGAGCGGCGGATCGCGTTGTTCGACGAGGGGCGGAAGGCGAAGAAGTAGGGAGGCGGATGGGGCGGCCGTCCCGTCGCGCGCGGGATCGGCCGCCCGCATTGCGCCCTGGCCCCGAGCGCTGCTTCTTTGTGCCACCCCTCACCCGCGCACCAACCATGAAAAACCTCTACGACCCCGCGCGCGTCACCGAGCTCAAGTCCCGCATCGCGCAGCTGCGCGCCGACAGCCCGCGCCAGTGGGGGAAGATGGACGTGCCGCAGGCGGTGGCGCACATGTCGGTGGCCTTCGAGGCGGCGCTGGGAGACGTGGATGTTCCGCGCCTCTTCATGGGGCGCCTCGTCGGGGGCTTCGTGAAGCGGTCGGTGCTCAGCAACGACGCCCCCTTCATGAAGAACGCTCCAACGGCGCCGAGCTACATCGTGGCCGACCAGCGCGAGTTGGATCGCGAGCGCCAGCGCCTGCTCACGCTCATCGACCGGTTCGCCGCTGGCCCGTCGGTGTGTACCACGAAGCCGCACGCCTTCTTTGGCCCCCTCACGGCTGACGAGTGGGCGATCCTCATGTACAAGCATGTCGATCACCACTTGCGGCAGTTCGGCGCGTAACGCGCCTCCTCCTCCTCCTCCTCACCGGAGTCACCATGCGACGTGTCACCGGAATTGGCGGGATCTTCTTCAAGGCGAAGGACCCCACGGCGCTGCGCGCCTGGTACCAGCAGCATCTTGGCATCGACGTGCAGGCGTGGGGCGGGGTGTCGTTCAGGTGGACCGATGCGGCCGGGGCGCCCTACGCCGGGACGACCGTGTGGAGCATCATGCCCGACACGACGAAGTACTATGCGCCCGGCACCTCATCGTTCATGATCAACTACCGGGTCGCGGACCTGCACGCGTTGCTGGCCGCGCTGCGCAGCGAGGGGTGCCAGGTGGACGAGAAGGTGGACGAATCGGAGTACGGGAAGTTCGGGTGGGTCGTCGACCCCGAGGGGAACAAGGTCGAGTTGTGGGAGGCGCCGGAGGGACAGTAGCGCGCGGTTCCCACCCCCCTCACCACCCTGCCGGGTGACTCGTAGCTTCCCGGCATGTCGATCCGCTCTGTCTCGCGCGTGGCGCGCGTGTTCGCATCGCGCGTCGCGCGCGCGTTTGCATCGCGCGTCGCGCTCGCGCTCGCTGCGAATGCCTGCCTAACGCACGCCGCGCAGGGGCAATCCGCCCGCCCCGCGCCCTTCGACGTCGTGCGCCAGGACGGCGTCATGGTCCCCATGCGCGACGGCGTGGCGCTGTACACCGAGCTCTATCGCCCCGCCCGCGGCGCCGCGCTCGTCGACAGCGTCTTTCCCGTCCTCCTGCTGCGTACGCCGTACGAGCTGCGCGGCGAGGAGATCGTGCGGCAGGCCAACGCCTTCGCCGCCACGGGCTACGTCGTCGCCCTGCAGAACATTCGCGGACGCTATCGGTCTCAAGGGCGCTTCACCAAGTACTCCGTGCTGGATGCGCCAGACGGGTACGACGCGATCGAATGGTTAGGCACGCGCCCCTTCTCCAACGGCATGGTCGGCACGTGGGGACGCTCGTATGCGGCGCACGCGCAGGCCGACGCCGCCAAGCTCGCCCCGCCCCACCTCAAGGCGATGATCGTGAACCAGGGCGGGATGGCCAACGCCTGGGATCACGCCGTGCGCCAGGGCGGCGCCTTCGAGTTGGGGCGCGAGATGACGTGGGTCTGGCAGGAGGCGCGGCGCGAGACGAAGGACCCCGCCGTGCGCGCGCTCCTCGAGCAGGAGAAGGTGGAGACCTGGTACGAGCGCCTGCCCCTTCGCACAGGACAGAGCCCGCTCGCCACCGTCCCGGAGTACGAGCAGTACTTCCTCGACGAATGGACGCACGGCGACTACGGCCCGTTCTGGCAGAAGATCTCGCTCAACTGGGCCCCGTACTACACGCGGACTGCCGATGTCCCCATGCTGCACCTGGGCGGATGGTACGACATCTTCCTGCGCGGGACGATCGACAACTACCTCGGGCTCCGGAACGGCAAGCGCGGCCCCGTGCGCCTGGTCGTCGGTCCGTGGGTGCACGGGGGCAACGGGCGCACCTACGCCGGCGACGTCGACTTCGGGGCGCCCTCGGCCATTCCGGGGTTCGACGTCGAGTATCACCTGCGTTGGTTCGACCACTTCCTCAAGGGAGTGCCCAACGGCGTCGATCGCGACCCGGCGGTGCGCCTCTTCGTGATGGGCGGTGGCGACGGCACGAAGACATCGGCGGGGAAGCTCTCCCACGGCGGTGCCTGGATCGAGGGCGACCGCTGGCCCCTCCCCGGGACGCAGTTCACGAGGTTCTACCTGCACGCCAACGGCACGCTGTCGCCGAGGGCGCCATCGCCCTCGGGCGGGGCGACCACCTTCACCTTCGACCCGGCACACCCCGTCCCGACGTTAGGCGGCAACGTCTCGGCGCGCGTGAAGGACGGCGCCTACGACCAGCGCGAGCGCCCCGACTTTCCCGCCTCGCGCGCTCCCTACCTTCCGCTCAAGTCGCGGCGCGACGTGCTCGTCTTCGAGACCGAGCCGCTCGCCGAGGATGTGCGCGTGATCGGCCCCATCGAGGTGCACCTGCAGGCGTCCACCACGGGGGTGGACACCGACTTCACCGCCAAGCTCGTCGATGTCTACCCGCCGAGCCCCGACTTCCCGGGCGGCTTCGACCTCAACATCACCGACGCGATCCAGCGAATGAGCTATCGCGACGGGCGCGCGACGCGCGCGCTGGTGACGCCGGGGCAGGTGTACCACATCGCCATCCGCCCGTTTCCCACGGCCAACGTCTTCCGGAAGGGGCACCGCATCCGGCTCGACATCTCCAGCAGCAACTTCCCGCGCTTCGACGTGAACGCCAACACGGGAGAGCCGCTGGGGCGCGAGCGGCGGATCCGGGTGGTGGACAACACCGTGCACCACAGCGCGGCGCGGGCGTCGTACGTGACGCTGCCGATCGTGCCAGTGCGCTGACCGGGCGGGACCAGCCGTTCGTCAACCGGTTGGCCCCGCGACGCTTTGGCGGGGGAGAACCCCGCCGCATCTTTCGCTGTCCCACGCAGGGGTGCTCGCCCGCTTCGCTCCCTCCACCGCCACGGTCCACCGGATGCCCGATCCGCTCCGCCCCCTCCTCGACCATCTCGCCGAGCGCTACGACATCGAGCGTGAACTCGGCGGCGGGGGGATGTCGCGGGTCTTCCTGGCCAATGAGCGCGCCCTCGGCCGGCGTGTCGTCATCAAGGTCCTCTCCCCGGAGTTAGGGCAGCGCGTCAACATCGACCGCTTCCTGCAGGAGGTCGCCACCTCGGCCACCCTGCAGCATCCGCAGATCGTCCCCGTGCTGCACGCGGGGGGAGAGGAAGGGATGCGGTACTACGTGATGCCGTTCATCGCCGGCGAGTCGCTGCGCGCCCGGCTGCAGCGCGAGGGAAAGCTGGACGGGCGCGACGTGTTGCACCTCATCGCCCCGCTCGCGCGCGCCCTTGCCTACGCGCACCGGCAGGGGATCGTGCACCGCGACGTGAAGCCGGAGAACATCCTCCTCTCCGAAGGAGAGCCCATGCTCGCCGACTTCGGGATCGCCAAGGTCGTGCGCGAGGACAACAACGCGACCGGGCTCACCTCGGCGGGGATGTCGATCGGGACCGTCACCTACATGCCGCCCGAGCAGGTCGTCGCCGACCCCGGCATCGACGGACGTGCCGACGTCTACTCGCTCGCCGCGGTCGCCTACGAACTCCTCACCGGGCAGCCGCCATTCACGGGGACGCCGGCGCAGGTGATGTCGGCGCACGTGGTCAAGCCTCCCGCCGACCTGGCCGGCCAGTTGGCCGAGGCCGACATGGCGTTAGGCGCGGTGATCATGCGCGGGCTGGAGAAGGAGCCGGCACAGCGTCCCGACGCCGAGTCGTTCGCCGCCATGCTCGAGGAGGCGCGCGGGCAGCCGGTGTCGGCCTCGCGTCCGGCGCTCGTGGCACCGGTGCCACGCGGGGGGCAGCGCGGGACCATCATGGCCATCGCCCTCGCCGTGGCCGCGGTGGTCGCCGCCCTCGTGTGGCGTACCCCGGGGAGCGATGCGGGGACGGCTCTGGCCGCCACCCCGGCGATCGCCGTCCTCAACTTCGAGATGATCGGCCCCCGCGACGATGCCTACCTCTCGGCGGGGGTGACCGACGAGATCACGACGGGGCTCGCACAGCTGCAAGGCATGCGCGTCCTGTCTCGCACGACCGTGCGTGCGCTCGCCGACTCGCACTTCACGCCGGCCGACTACGCCGCCAAGGCCGGGGTGCGCGCGCTGGTGGAAGGGAGCGTGCAACGGTCCGGCGAGCAGCTGCGCGTCTCGGCGCGACTCGTCGACACGCGCGACGGGAGCGCCATCTGGTCCGATCGCTACGAGCGCGCGGTCACCGATGTCTTTCGCACGCAGCAGGAGATCAGCAGCGCGGTGGCCGGGGCGCTCACGAGGCACCTGGGGCTGGCAGGGAACGCACCGCGGCAGGAGTATGTGGCCGACCCCGCGGCCTACGACCTGTACCTGCGCGCGCGCTACGCATTGCGTGAGCGCGGTGAAGCCGGGCTTCGACAGGCCCTGGCGCTGTTCAGCGAGGCCGCGCTGCGCGATCCGGGCTACGCGCGAGCGCACGCGGGGATCGCCGAGGCGGCCGTGCTCCTCCCGCTGTACGGCGCGGTCACGCGGGCCTCGGTCGCCGACACGGTACGCGCCAGCGCGGCCCGGGCCATCGCGCACGACTCGCTGCTGGCCGCACCGCACGTCGCGCTCGGCCTGCTGGAGAAAGGGCTCGGGCGATGGGCCGACGGCGAGCGCGAACTCGTCGTGGCGCTGCGACGCGACCCTAACGATGCATCGGCCCACCAGAACCTGGGCGAGCTGTACTACACGCTGGGACGATTCACCGACTCGCGCGAGGCGCTCGCGCGGGCGGCCGAGCTCGAGCCCACCGATGCAGCCATCGTGGCCGAATTCGCCTACATGCTGGCGCAGACCGGCGCGCGGGACAGCGCGCGGCGAGTGGTGGCGCGCGCCGCAGCGTCGGCGCCGCGCAATCCGTTCGTGGCGTACACCCAGGGCGTGATGGCCGAACTCGACGGCGACGCGACAGCGGCGGCGCGTTTCATGACCGCGGCGGCAACCGAGGCCCCCCTCCCGTTCTTTCTCGGGGCACAGGCGCGGGCGATGTCGCTGGCCGGCGACAGCGCCGGGAGCGCGGCGGTGCGGGCGAAGCTCGACGCCCTGGGGCAAGCGCCCGGTGCCGCGTTCGGTCGCGTGATCGCCGGCCTCGCCCGCGACCCGGCGGACGTGCTGTTCGCGGGCCTCGCACGCGCGGCTGACGAGCACGATCCCTTCGTCCTTCTGCTCCCGCTTAGGGTCGCCTGGTACGACCGGGTGCGCGACGATGCGCGCTTCGCGGCGCTTGCCGCACGGTTGGGGCTGCCGCCCGGGAGCACGGCGGCGTTGCGGTGACCGTTTCTAGTCCGAGCTCTTGTTGTCGTGCGAACCAGGCATGGCACGCAGGCGCTCCGACGCGAGCGCTTTCAGTGCGGCATCGGGCTCCGTGCGCAGCGCCGCCTCCAATCGCTCACGGACGGCCGGCCCGCTCGATGCGCCCACAGCCCTGATCGCGAACTTCCGCACGCCGACGTTTGCGTCGCCGAGCAGTGTCGCCACCAGCGTATCCGCAATCGCCGCTGGCGCCGACGGGGCGCCCGAGGCGAGCGCCACGCGCACCTCCGGACGTTCGTCGCCGAGCGCCTTCAGCAGCGCGTCGTGCGCCGCCGGCACGTCGATGCGCAACAACGCATGGACGGCGCGCGCGGCCATCCACGGCTCGTCGTCGCGCAGCAACTCCACCAGTGGCGCAACGTCCGACGCCTCAAAGCCCTCGTACATCCTGGGCGACGGCTCGATCTGGCCCAATCGCCCGCGCAGTTCCGCGGCAGTCATCCGCATGCTCTCCTCTCCTCAGCAATTGCGCGAGAGTGCGCTGTCCCGCATTCGCGTCCGGTTCGTGTCGTCGATCTCAGGCGGAACGTTCGTCCAGCCAACGTTTGGGTTCATGAGCAGGTCGGTGTTTGTCACATGCCTGGCCCCCAGGACGTGCGCGACCTCGTGCGCCGTGAGCCACCGCGCCGCCGACTGCACCACCGCGGCGTTCGGCTGGGCGGCCGGCGAGACCGCGCACCCGAGGAAGTTACCCGTGGGCGAGACCAACGACTGCACCACATACACGACGATGTCGTCGGCGCCAACGTTGTTGCGATTGCCGGCCAGCGTGACTTGTTCCGCCGTCGGCGCACCGAGAATGCAATTGGCCACGTCGAGCGCCGTCAGGTTGGCCAGGGTCGCATCGCCGCTCAGGTCCTCGACGGTACCGAAGTTCGTGGCGATGCCGATGTCGTCGAAGAGCTTCCACATCGCGTCGTACTGTGCATCGATGAACGTCTGCACCGCCGCCGTGTTGGCGATCAGCGTCTTGAAGTGCACGCGGATGAACTGATCGCATGCCCGCCCCGTGTCGCTGCGCAGCGACCAGTTCAGCTGGCCCGCGTTGAGATCACCAAGCCACCAGTGTCCGTCGCCGTTGTAGTAGAAGAGCAGCTGCGTCCGTCCGGCGACGCTGAAGTTGCCCTGCCAGGTCGGGTGACGGCCGTCGAGGAGGTCGCCGAAGCCGGCGCTCTGGCTCACGAGGCGCCACTGGATCTGGCGGTTCGCGAAGTCGCCAAGCCACCAGTGACCGTCGCCGTTGTAGTAGAAGAGCACCTGCGTGCGACCGGCGCCCGTGAAATCGCCGAACCGGATCGGGTGGCGGCCGTCGAGCAGGTTGCCGAAGCCGGCGCTCTGACTCGCGAGATTCCATTGGATCTGCCCGTTGACGAAGTCACCGAGCCACCAGTGACCGTCGCCATTGTAGTAGAACAGCACCTGGGTGCGGCCGCCCCCGGTGAAGTCGCCTAACCAGATGGGGTGACGACCGTCGAGCAGGTTGCCGAATCCGGCGGTCTGGCTCACGAGACTCCACTGGATGCTGCCGTTCACGAAGTCGCCGAGCCACCAGTGGCCGTCGCCGTTGTAGTAGAACAGGATCTGCGTTCGGCCCGCACGCGTGAAGCTCCCGAGCCAGATGGGGTGCCGTCCGTCGAGCAGGTTGCCGAACCCCGCCGTCTGGCTCGCCAGGCTCCACTGCATCTGCCCATTCACGACGTCGCCGAGCCACCAGTGGCCGTCGCCGTTGTAGTAGAACAGCACCTGGGTGCGGCCGACGCCGGTGAAGTCGCCTAACCAGACGGGATGGCGACCGTCGAGCAGGTTGCCGAAGCCCGCGCTCCGGCTCACCAGGCTCCACCGGATCTGCCCGTTGACGAAGTCGCCGAGCCACCAATGCCCATCGCCGTTGTAGTAGAACAGGATCTGCGTACGGCCGACGCCGGTGAAGTCACCGAGCCAGATGGGATGGCGACCGTCGAGCAGGTTGCCGAAGCCCGCGCTCTGGCTCACCAGGCTCCACCGGATCTGCCCGTTGACGAAGTCGCCGAGCCACCAGTGACCATCACCATTGTAGTAGAACAGGATCTGCGTACCGCCGACGCCGGTGAAGTCACCGAGCCAGATGGGATGGCGACCATCGAGCAGGTTGCCGAAGCCCGCGCTCTGGCTCACCAGGCTCCACGCAATCTGTCCGTTGGTGTCGTCGCCTAACCACCAGTGGCCGTCGCCGCTGTAGTAGAAGAGCACTTGCGTGCGACCCACCCCGGTGAAGTCGCCAAGCCAGACCGGATGCTGACCGTCAAGCAGATTGCCGAAGCCACTCCAGCACGTCATGGATCCCTCGCGGAACGAGTGCCGCACGAACACACGCGTCATTGCGCGCGCTGCAAGGCGCGCAAAGGTTGTGCCGGGCACGAATCGTGTCTCGGGCGACCCGTGGGACGCCCTCCCGCCCGAATCGCGCGGCGAAACGCCGCGTGCCTGGCTCAGGACTGTCGCGCGGATCCTCGGCCGAGTGCGAACTCAGCCGCCAGGATCCCGGCGGCCTCGGCGGTCCCAAACTCTCGATGGCAGGGAGCAGCTCTGCGGTGGCGTGCCACCGCTCGCCGCGGCGCGCCGTGGATGCGGGCGCCGTGCACGCACACCTAACGCGCCATCGCGTCGGTAAACGCCCCCCACCACGCCGTTCGCGACACCGGCCCCATGTAGAGCTCCAGCGCGATCATGCAGCCGAGCACGACCGGCCACACGACGTCGCGCACGATGAGCCAGAGCATGATCGCGTTGCCCAGCCAGAAGCTCGCGTGCAGCCCGGTCATGAAGGGGAGTCCGACGAGCGACCCGCTCAGGAAGCGCGCCAGCGCCGGCGGAATCGCCAGCATCGCGGTCGCCCCCAGCGCGCGACGATGAATCGCGGTGCGCCGCACGTTGGCCAGCGCCACGGAGAGCAGCGCGGTGAAGAGCACGAGCGCGGTGACGTCGTAGACCACCAGCATCCGCGCGAGCGGGCGAAAGCCGGGGTTCGCCATCCCGCCCCGCAGGATCGACTCCATCATCGGGATCGACGTGACGATCATCGCCACGGCCATCGCGATCATCACCTGCGCCACGCGACGATGCCAGGCGCGCTCCCCGCGGTCGATGAGCCAGGCCTGCAGCACGAGGCCGACGAGCCAGCCGCTGGCGGTGAAGCCGTGCAGCGTGTGCGCGAGGTCCTGCGCCCGGAGGCTCCGAAAGAACGACGGCCAGAAGCCGAGCACGACGACGCCGAGGCTGGCCAGGAGCCACCAGTGATCAGGACGCCCCGTGCGGCGAAGCGGCGTGGACGGACGATCGGCGAGCGTGGGGGCGACGGAGGAGGTCATGCGTGGAGCGGCGGGGAATCGGCGAGGCGGCGGCGGGGTTGGCGCTCGACCCAAGGCACTGGCCCGCCGGAGTATCGCACGATGTCAGTTTACTGACAAGTCCCGCCCGTCACGCGCATTGCACGCCTACCTGCACGCCTACCTGCACGCCTACCTGCTCGCCCGCAGCGTCTCCCCCGCGCGTCAGCGCGGCGGGGGGCGCCGCACGTACCCCACGCCGTCGAGCCAGATCGCGGTCTTGGGATCGCTCGGGTCGGCGATGAGCATGCGCGATTCGACCGAGCCGTCGTCGTAGCTGATCTGCAGCATCAACCCCTCGATGCGGTAGCGCCCGCGTCGGTCGGGGGCGACGCTGCTGGTAGCGACCGAGGCGTTCCCCGCCTCCGAACGGCCACCGGCCCCGCCACCGCGCAGCACGCGTCCATCACTCCAGAAGCGATACTCGCGCCAGGCGACGACTTCCTGGCTGCCACCCACGGCGAGCGTCCCGGCCCCCGAGAGGGCACGGAAGAAGCCGTCGAGGCGGAAGCCGTCGGGGAGGCGTGGGTAGGTGGCCTGGAACGCCGGCCTCTCCCATCCCCGCTCCTTCGCCAGCTGCAAACTCCCGCCGGCCCGCCGCCACCGCGTCCAGTCGTCCGGGTTGGCGCGCCGGTGCGCCTCGAGCCCGGCCGGGAACGAGAGCCCCGTGACGTCGATGAGGGCCTCACCGGTCGCGAAGAGGACGATGGGGTAGATGTCGAGCGTCATGAATCCCCCGACGCCCATCTTGGCGCGTGTATCGAAGCCGAACGAATCGACCTGCTCGAGCAGCGGTGCGCGCGGGGGAGGCGGGGGCGCAGCCGCAGCGGCGGTCGCGGCTGGTGTGATGGTCGCGACTGGTGCGGCGGTTGCGGCTGCCGCGGCGCCAGCGGCACCCCCCGACGCCACGGCAGGAGCGTTGGTAGTCGTCGGCGCCGGCGACTCGGCGGCAACCGCCGTTACCCCTGGCGGCGCCGTCGCGACGCCTAACGCCGCCAGCATGCGCGGCGCGTTGGTGGCGAACTGCGCCTCCGGCCGCTTGGTCGACTGCAGCGTCGCGCGGCAGGCGAGGACGCTCAGGTTCCCGTACTTCTTCACCACGGCGGCGCGCGCCTGGTCGACCTGCGCGCGCTGCACCGGGTCGCCGTCAAGCTCCGCCAGCCGCATCCGCAGCAGGTCGATCCGGTTGGCCGATCGCCACGTCTCCACCTGCGCCGCATCGTTCGCTGAGAGCCCCTTGGCGGCGGCGCACTTCGCGGCGAAATGATCGTAGGTCAGGAGCGCCGCGACGGCCTGCGAGAAGTCGGGGTCGTGCATGTCGGGGCGCTGGGCCGCGGCAGGCCGAGGGGCGAGGCAGGAGGCGCCCAGCACGAGCAGGACGGGGACGATGAAGCGGCGCACGGGCATCGGCACGGAAGCGGGGACGGTCGGGGCGACTGGACGGCCAGTAGTATCGCCGTCCGCCCCGAAATTCTGTGAGCTACGCCGACTGGCGTGACGCGAGATGCGCGCGCGGCCCCGTCCCCCTGCCTCCGCCCGACCCTGCCCCCTACGGCTTCGCCTTGAGTCGACTGATCACCGGAGCAACCGGGAGCGCCCCGAGGTCGACGACCTTGCCGTCCTTGATCACGGCGTTGATGCGCCGATAGTTGCGCGCGCTCTCGAGCGGATTGGCGTCGAGCATGACGAGATCCGCGATCTTGCCGCGCTCGAGCGTCCCGAGCTCGCGGTCCACCTTGTAGGCGCGGGCGATGTTGCTGGTGGCGCTGGCGAGGATTTCCATGGGCGCCATCCCCGCCTCTTCGAGCGCGACGAGGGCGTTGAAATGTCCCTCGCCGAGCTTCACGCGAGCGTCGATGGTGTCCGACACCAGGGTCGGCGACTCGGCGAGCAGGACCGGGTTTTCGACGCCGGCGTCGGTGGAGACCATGAGGCGCACGCCGCCCTTGACCATGTTGCGGATGTTCACCGCGGCAATCTTCATGTACGGCGTGAGGACGCCGTTAGGCGAGTGCTTCTCCATCGATTCGATCTGGCGCCGGGTGACGGCGAGGACCGACACGGCGGTCCCGCGCGCCACCATCTTCGCGATCGTCTCCTGCGGGATCGGATAGCGCGGGCCCGAGATGTCGCCGTGCGTGAGGATGTCGACACCGGCCTCGACGGCCATGTCGATGCTCTCGGGGGAGGTCACGTGCGCCTGTACCGTCTTGCCGGCGCGGTGCCCCTCGTCGACGATGACCTTCTGGGCGCGTTCCGAGAAGGAGATGAAGTTCATGTCGACGTGCCCGCTGGCGCCGTACTTGAGGAAGTCCACGCCTAACGCGGTGTAGGCACGGATCGCGGCGCGCAGCGAGTCGGGGGGCATCCACAGCAGTTCGCGCCCGGTTCCCTGCTCCCACGTGTCGTTGGTGCGCTTGACGAACGCCTTGCTCAGGTGATCGGCCGACATGCCGCGAAAGTCGGGAGAGAAGGGGCCGCCGAAGCCGATGATGTTCCCGGCAAAGTAGATCCGGCTTCCCGGCGCCTGGCCGGCGGCGATCATGTCGCGCGCCTTGGCCAGCGGGGCGCGCGGCCCCCAGGTGTCGAAGACCGTCGTCATCCCGGTCTTGAGGGCGATCTGCGCCCCCTCCAGGACGACCTCGTGGTAACGATCCTCGAGCTTGACCAGGCTCTCGACGTCGCCGTTGAGGTAGAGGTGCAGGTTGGCGTCCATGAGCCCAGGGATCACGAACTTGCCACGTCCGTCGATGCGCGTGGCCCCCTTGGGAACGGTCACCTCGGCCGCCGAGCCTAACGCAGTGATCCGGCCGTTGGTGATGAGGACGATGGCGTCGGCGATCGGGGGGCGCCCGGTCCCGTCGATCGCGGTCGCGCCGGTGATCGCGAGGACCTGCGCGGTGGCCGGCGTGGCGACGATCAGGAGGACGGACGCGAGGACGGAGGCGAAGACGGACGCGAAGCGAGCGGAGATGGCCGGCATGGCGGGCGCTGAAGGTTCGGGATCGACGGCTCATCGTGAACCGGCGCCACTACGCTGCAGCGTCGCGCCTCGCTTGTCGAGGCGCGCGACCGGCATGGAGTTGCCGGCCGCGACGCCCGCGAGCGTATGCTACTGCCGGTGGTACGACAGTCCGGCGCGTGTTGCCTGCTCCACCGCCACGACCATCGCGGGGACGAGGTGGACGCCGGGGAGGATGTGTGTGCGCAGCTCGTCGTACACCACCTTCGCGTCGAGCCCGGGGCTGGCGAAGCTGCAACGCGTTGTGCGGGCCCCCCCGCCGCCCCCGCGCGGCCCCCGGGGCCCGCCCCCCCCCCGCGGGGGCCCCGCCCCCGGCCCCGGCGCCCGGCGCGCGCGCGCCGGCGCCCCCCCCCCCCCCCCCCGGGGGCCCGGCCCCGCGGGCCCGGCCCCCGCGCCCCCGCCCGGGGGGCGGGCGTGGTCCGCGCATGTTCCGTTGCGTGTGGCGAGGCATCATCACGCCAACCCCGAAACGAACTCCCCATGACTGACCACGTCTCGGCCATCCGCGCCCGGCGCGCCGAATCCAACCAGGCGATCGCCCAACGCGACGCGGATCGCGTCGTGGCGGTGATGCTCGACGATGTATCGGTTTCGGTGGCGGGGGGGCCGGTGCTCACGGGGCGCGCGGCGAACCGGGCAGCGTTCGCCGAACAGTTTGCCGATCGGGCCTTTCGCGGCTACGTACGCGAGGCCGACGAGATTGTCGTGCACGATCCGCCCACCGAGGCCACCGAACGCGGGCGCTGGACGGGGCGATGGCAGGTGGGCATTCGCACCGAGACGATGCGCGGGAGCTACCTCGCCCGGTGGCGACGGGATGCGCTGGGGTGGTTCATCGTCTCGGAGGTCTTCGTCCCCGGGTAGCGCACCGTGAGGAGTGCTCAACCCGGGCGGCGCCGGGCCTAACGCTGGAACCGCTCCACGCGTCGCCGGTGGCCCGCGACCGCCTCGCGCGATACGTTCTTGGCGCCGCGTCCCCGTCACCGGCGCGTCGTCGCCGTTCGCCCGCCCTTTTCGAGGGTCCCCGTGCAGCTCACCGACATCCCGTTTGGCGTCACCGACTGGCGCGAGGTCCCGGCCACCGAGCATCCCGGCGAGACGGGGATGGCCCGCTGGCGCACGAAGCAGTTCGGCGCGATTCGCGTGCGCATGGTGGAGTACTCGGCCGACTACCTGGCCGATCACTGGTGCGAGAAGGGGCACATCCTGCTGTGCGTCGCCGGCGTGCTCGACACTGAACTGGTCGACGGGCGCGTGTACACGTTGCACCCTGGGATGAGTTACCAGGTGGCCGACGGGGCGGCCGCGCACCGCTCGCGGACCACGGGCGGTGCCACGCTGTTCATCGTCGACTGATCGATTCATGTCCTCCATCTACGACCAGCACCTCGGCCGCACCGCCGCCAACTTCGCCGCGCTCTCGCCGGTGAGCTTCATCGAGCGCAGCGCCGAGGTCTTCGGCGACCTGCTCGCGGTGATCCATGGCGCGCGCCGCTATACGTGGCGCGAGACGCGCGAGCGGAGTGCGCGGCTGGCGGCGGCGCTACGCGCGATGGGGGTGGGGCGCGGGACGACGGTGAGCGTCATGCTCCCCAACACGCCGGAGATGATCGAGGCGCACTACGCCGTCCCGGCGCTCAACGCGGTGCTGCACGCCATCAACGTCCGCCTCGACGCGGCGCTGATTGCCTGGCAGATGCAGCACTGCGAGTCGGAGGTGCTGATCACCGATCGGGAGTACTCGGCGACGATGCGCACGGCGCTGGAGATCCTGCGGCGCGAGTACGGGCGCGAGGTGGTGGTCATCGACGTGGTCGACGCGCAGTACATGGGCGAGGGCGAGCGCATCGGTGCCGTGGAGTACGAGGGGCTGCTCATGGGGCACGCCCCGTTGGCGCAGCTCGAGGGGCCCGCCGACGAGTGGGACGCGATCGCCGTCAGCTACACGAGCGGCACGACCGGCGATCCCAAGGGGGTGGTGACGCACCATCGCGGCGCGTACCTCAACGCGGTGTGCAATGCGGTCACGTGGAACATGCCGCACTTTGCCCGCTACCTGTGGACCCTCCCGATGTTCCACTGCAACGGGTGGTGCTTCCCGTGGACCATGGCGATGCTGGGTGGGGTGCACGTGTGCCTGCGCAAGGTGGAGGTGACGGCGATCTTCCACGCCATGCGGGCCCACGGGGTCGACCACTACTGCGGCGCCCCGATCGTCCACACCATGATCTACCAGGCGCCGCCCGAGCTGCGCGAGGGGATCACGCACCAGGTGCGCGGGATGGTCGCCGCGTCGGCGCCGCCAGCCGCAATGATCGAGGGCATGGCGCGCATCGGCTTCGACATCACGCATGTGTACGGCCTCACCGAGGTGTATGGCCCCGCCTCGGTTGCGGTAAAGCGCCCGGCGTGGGCGCACGAGTCGCTCTCCGAGCAGACGCGGCTCAACGGGCGGCAGGGGGTGCGCTACGCGCTGCAGGAGGGGATGACCGTGCGCCACCCCGAGACGCTCGAGGAGTGCCCGGCCGACGGCGAGACGATGGGCGAGATCATGTTCCGCGGCAACATCACGATGAAGGGATATCTCAAGAACCCGGCCGCCACCGAGCGGGCCTTTGCCGGCGGCTGGTTCCACACCGGCGACCTCGCGGTGCTGGAGCCCGATCGCTACGTCAAGATCAAGGATCGCAGCAAGGACATCATCATCTCCGGCGGCGAGAACATCTCGTCGCTCGAGGTGGAGGATGCCCTCTATCGCCACGCGGCCGTCGCGGCGTGCGCGGTGGTCGCCATGCCGCACCCCACCTGGGGCGAAGTCCCGGTGGCCTACGTCGAGTTGCGGCCGGGGGCGAGCGCATCGGCCAACGATCTGGTGCAGCACTGCCGCACCCTGCTGGCCGGCTTCAAGGTCCCGCGCGAGATCCGCTTCGAGGCGATCCCCAAGACCTCCACCGGCAAGATCCAGAAGTTCGTGCTCCGCGATCGCGCGGGATCGGCGTCGGCGATCGAGTAAGGCTCCCTGATCGCGCGGCCGCGACGCGGCAGTGCGGTGGCGCGTCGGTGCGGTGGCGCGGCGCCCCCGAGGGCGCGATCGCCCTACGGCGTCTTGGCCGCCGACAGCTGCTCGACGTACTGCCGCAGGCGCGTCCCCGCCGGGTCGAGCGCCGCCGCCGCCGCCAGGTACGGCGCCAGGTCTCCGCCTAACGGGATCGCCAGGCGCGTCCCGCGGTGCACGGCGTACGCCGTCCCCGCGTCCACCTCGAGCGCGGCGAGCGCCGAGCCGTACGCCGCCGAGAGGCCGATGTCGATCATCAGGACCTTGCCGCCAAAGCGCGGCATGATCGTCCCCGGGGTCACGGTGTGCCCGATGACCACGTGCTTGACCCCGAAGCGCGCCAGCACGCTGTCGACGTGTGCGGCGAGCAGGGGCTCGTCGGCCGACGCCAACCCGCGATACCAGAGCGGCCCCTCCGGATCCTCCGCGATGTTCCCCTCGGGCGGCGACGTGCTTCCGGAGAGTGCGGTGCGCACCCCGGCGTTCATCGCGGCCATGGTGGAGTCGACGTACTTCGGGCCGATTCCGCCGTGCACGAAGAGATAGTCGTTGATCTTGACCATCGCGTTGTTGCCACGGATCCACGTGGCGTAGCGCCCGTTCCCCTCGAAGGCGAGGCGGTGTTCCACCCACCCCAGCGGGTGCTCGGCGTACCACTGCGCCTTGTACGTGTCATCCGTGCGCCTGGCGGAGTCGGAGAGCACGGCCCAGGCGCGCCCCTGCAGCTTGGACGAGTTGGAGCTGCGAAAGGCGGCGTACTCACCGGGGTCGACGTAGCGCAGGTCGCCCAGGACGTTCATCGCCTCGTGGTTCCCCACCAGCGCATGCACGCGCCCCCCCGCCGCCTTGGCCTCATCGGCGAGCGACATGAGCAGCTCCATCACCTTGCGCGAGTCGGGGCCGCGATCGGGGACATCGCCGGTCTGCACCAGGTGCGTGCGCCCCCCCGTCCATCGCGCCCGGCCGTCGATCACCCCCAACTGCCGAAGGAGGGTGACGAACTGCTGGTAGTCGCCGTGTACGTCACCCACCGCGACGATGCGCGGGACGTCGGTGAAGACCTCCTGCGCGCGCGCCACGCACGGTGAGGCGAGCAGGGAGAGGAGCAGCAGGGTCGGTGCGCGTCGAGGCATGCGAAAGGGGAGGGGGCGCTGGATTCTACCCCGGGACCGTCAGATTGGCACGGGGAGGAGGCCAACGCGGTCGTTCCCTGAGGCGAGCGGCGGGTGCTGGCCCTCCCGTGACGCGCGCGCGAGATTCGGCGCAGCGACCACGCCACATCCTCTCCGCGCACCCGGCGCGCCTCCCATGACCGATACCACCACCGAACCGCTCGTGATCCGCGTGCAGGACGCACGCGGCGTGGTCACCCTGACCATGAATCGCCCCTCCGCCTTCAACGCGCTGAGCGAGGCGATGCTCGACGCCTTGCAGCGCGAGCTGGACGCCATCGCCGCCGACGCCACGGCGCGCGTGGTCGTCATCAAGGGGGCAGGGCGCGCCTTCTGCGCCGGCCACGACCTCAAGGAGATGCGCGCCGAGCCCTCACAGGACTACTACGAGCGGCTGTTTGCCCAGTGCGGGCGCATGATGCTGTCGATCCAGCGGCTCCCGGTGCCGGTGATCGCGCAAGTGCACGGGATCGCGACCGCCGCCGGGTGCCAGCTCGTGGCGATGTGCGACCTGGCCGTCGCCACCACCGATGCACGCTTTGCCGTGAGCGGGGTCAACCTCGGCCTCTTCTGCTCGACGCCGAGCGTGGCGTTGTCGCGCAACGTGGGGCGCAAGGCGGCATTCGAGATGCTGGTGACCGGCGCGTTCATCAGCGCCGATCAGGCGTTGGCGCGCGGGCTCGTCAATCGGGTCGCCGCGGCCGATGCGCTGGAGATGGAGGTCGAGACGCTCGCGGCGTCGATCGTCGCCAAGCCTCGCGTGGCCGTCTCGATGGGGAAGGCGCTCTTCTACCGGCAGCTGGAGACGGGAATCGAGGCCGCCTATCGAGACGCCGAGCGCACGATGGCCTGCAACATGATGGAAGAGAGCGCGCTGGAGGGGGTGCAGGCCTTCATCGAGAAGCGCTCGCCCAAGTGGTAGGGAGACGCGCTGCGACGCACCGCACCTAACGACGCGGGGCCCGGTCGCCAGCTGCAGCGACCGGGCCCCGCGATTCGTTGGCGGGTGGTTATGGCGTGAAGGTCCCCTGCCGCTGCCCGATCCGGTACAGCGCGCCGTCGACCAGGCCGCCGTTCGCCGAGATCCACCCCGTCATGGCGACATTCCACGTGGTGACGGTGCCGGCAATCGGTCCCCACGTGTTCTGCCACCCGCTCACGCCCGCAAAGTCGGGGATGCCCAGATCGAGCGTCGATCCGGCGCCGAGATAGGCCGCCGACATCGTGATCGAGACGGCGCGACGCGACGACGTGGCGATCTGCGTGAAGTTGACCGACCAGAAGTCCTGGTAGTCGTTCTGCCGCGTCACCTGCGCACGCAGCCGGGCATACGGTGCGCTCGCCAGCGTCGAGATGGTCGGCGTCCCCACCACGGCGCCCAGCGTCACCGAGGCGTTGGCCGGGTCACGGAAGGCCGCGGTGACCGAGCGAATCTGGGTGGCTAACGATCCGGAGATGGTGGCCGCGTTGACGGCGATGGCCTGCACATCCCCAGCCGCCGTCTTCGTCGACGGGACGATGGGGATGGTGAGCGTCGACCCGGTGGCGAGCGAGACCGCGCCGAGCGAACCGTACGAGAGCGTGTTCGTGATGAAGGTGTTGGACGCCGCCACCTGCTCGCCGCCGGCGATCCCGTTGATCGTCACCGATGTGCTGGCGGGATCGAAGGCTTCGGGGCCGTTGAAGTCGACCGTCCCCACCGAGCTGAGATTCGGGGGATTGATCCCGCGCTTGAGATAGATCTTGGTGAGCGTCAGCGGGTTCGCGACGTTGGATGCGTTGAACGACGAGCGGGTGGCGACGAGGTCGCGCACGCCATCGGGGACACCGGTGATGGTGAAGTTGGGCTGTGCCTGCGTCGGCGACAGCTGCGCGAATGCGTTCCCGACGGCGACCGACGCGAAGTCGTTGGCCGACTGGAAGCCGGTGACGGTCCCATTCACGGTCTTGAGGAAGGTCCCCAGCGGCGGGCAGGGGCCCGTCCCCTGGCCGGAGAGTTCGGCGCGCGTGCCGTGCACGATGTTGAGCGTGAAGTTGTCGGGGTTGTTCTGTATCACGTAGGCGACCGCGCCGCGCGTCCCGATGTCGAAGGCGTAGCGGTTGCCGGCCCCCATTTGCACCTGCGACCATGGCGCGGTCGGGCCGCCGTCCTGGTAGGCGAACCAGACCGGGAAGCCGGTAACGCTGCAGAAGGTCCACGCCACATTCCCGCCTGACGAGACCTGCGTGATGACGAGGATGATGGAGAGCTGCGTCGTCGCGATCCCGTTCCCCGAGGCGGTGACGGTGAGGGGATAGCTCCCGACCGCGGCGCCGCTCCCGACCGCCACGCCTAACGTGGCGCTCGAGCCGGTGGTGGCGGTCGTGGTGAGGGTGAGCGTGACCGCCGTTGGCGCCCCTGACGCCGCGAGATTCACCGTCCCGGTGAAGTTGCTGCGGGCAATCGTGAGCACGGTCGACGTGGTGCTCCCCGGCGCGACGTTGAGTGTCGCCGGCGAGGCGCTGAGCGCGACGCTCGACGAGCCGGCGCCGGTCGTCACCGTCAGGGCGATGGTCACCGTCCCCGGGGTCGCCTGGAAGCCGGCCCCCTGCAACACGACGTTGTACGTCCCCGGAACGGCCGCTGACGAAGCCGTGAAGGTGACCGCGACCGAGTTGCCGACCACCGGGCCGGCCGGGTTGTTGGTGGCCGTCACCCCCGCCGGGAGCCCCGACTGCACCGCGACGACTACGGTCCCGGCGAAGTTCGTGCGGGCGATGGTGATCGTCGTCGCGACGCCACTCCCGCCGGCCTGCACGCTGATGGCGTTAGGCGTGGCTGAGAGGGCGATCGACGCTCCCGCGGGGGCGGTCACCGTCAGGGTGAATGTCGCCGTCACGGCGGTGACCCCGCTCCCGCTCGCGGTGGTCGTGAGCGCGTAGGTCCCGGTGGCGGTCGACGCCGCCACGTTGACCGCGATGGTGGTGACGTCGCCATTCGCGGTCGTCGTCGTCGTGACCCCGGCCGGCGCGCCGCTCACCGCGATCGCCACGGCGCCCGTGTAGTTCGTGCGCACGACGCTCGCGGTGTAGCTCGTCGTCCCGCCTTGCACGGCGGAGGCCGTGGCCGGGGCGAGCGTCATCGCGATCGCCGGCTTGGCCGTCACCGTGAGCGAGACCGTTGCCGTCTGGTCGGTGACCCCGCTCCCCTGGGCGCGCACCACGAAGGTGTAGCTCCCCGGCGCGACCGTGGCGATGGCGCTGACCGTGATCGCCGACGACGTCGCCCCGCTTGCGACGGTCGCGGGATTGAACGTCACCGCGATCCCCGCCGGCACCGTCTCGGCGGTCAGCACCACGGGGCCGGTGAAGCTCCCGCCGCGTGTCACCGAGGCGTTCAGCGTCCCGCTGGCCCCCTGTTCGATCGGGAGCGTTGCGGGGGAGACGGCGATCGAGAGGCTCCCCTGAGTGTTGGGCGGCGTGGGATTGGTTCCCGAGTCGCCCCCGCCACCGCAGGCAGCGGTCGCCACGGTCAGGAGCGAAAGGGCGAGCAGACGACGGATGATGGGCACGGGGTCCTCCAGCGGCAGCTGGGCGCAGGGGCAGGGGGGCTCGGCCGCGTGAGCGACCGCACCCCGCATTGCGCAGGACCGCGCGAAAAGCGCGCATTTCCGTTTTCAGGTTCTTCGGCGGTGCACGCGGTCCGCGCGCGCCCGCCGATGCACCTACGGCCGGAGCACCGGGGTGAAGAGGCGCTCGGCGATGTGGATCGCCCCGGCCGGCGTCAGGTGTCCGTCGTCCCGCGTGGTGATCCCAACCGCGCCGGTGTCCAGCGCCACCAGGCAGCCGAGTGCCGTGCACTGGGCGTCGAGCGGCGCGATGAACGACGCGCCACCGCGCGCCGCGACCGCGCGCAGCGTGCTGTCGACCTCGCGCAGCTTGGGCATCATGTGCGGGTGCATGCGCGTAGGGGCCGCGCCGCTCGACAGGGCCATGAGCAGCAATCGAGGGACCGGCTGGTGATACTGGGCCGAGGAGCCGATGAGGATGACGCGGGGGATACCGAGCGCCTTGAGCGCGTCCAGCGTCTTCGCGACCTGCGGATAGGCCGGGTAGGAACTCCAGCGTCCGCTGAGGACGACGACGTCAGGGTGGCTCTCGGCGATGCGCGCGAGCGCGAATCGATTCAGCACGGCGCAGTTGGGGCGTGCCGCCTCCACGTAGTCGAGGATGGGGGCGCACCCCGCCGATGTCATCTGTGAGATCGTCGTCGAGTCGCCGAGGATGCGCTTGAGTCCGGGGCGCCAGTGCGCGGCGAACGAGTCGCCCCAGAGCACGACGTGCTGCGGCGGGTTTGCGCCTGACGGTGGGGTATAGCACCGTGGGTCGAAGGCCCGCTCGTCCCACATGATCATGCACAGCCCGGCGATCGTGTCCGAAGGGGTGGCGTCGGCATCCGTCGCATGGATGTCCACGGCATAGATGCGGCGATGGACCGCGTCGCCGCGCGCCGGAAAGCCCGCCTTCCACACGAGCACCAGCCCGGCGGCGAGCAACATCGCTTGCACCGTGCACAGGGCGACGACGATCCGCGTCCCGCTGGTGTGGCGCACCCACCGCTCGAGCACTCGATAGGTGAGGTACGCCGCCACGAAGGCGCCGAGCAGCGCCCCTCCCTTGGCGACGTACGAGACGTCGGGGTAGTGGATGCGGATGAGCGCGAGGACTGGCCAGTGCCACAGGTAGAGCGGATAGCTGATCAGCCCGATGCCGACGACGGCCGGATGCGACAAGATCGTGCGATTCACCCACGCCTTGGGGCCGGCGCTGATGAGGAGCGCCGTCCCGACCGTGGGGAGCAGGGCCCATGCCCCGGGAAAGACCGACGTCGTTCGCAGGAGGGCGAGGGCGAGCGCGATCAGCGACAGGCCGATCCACGCCATGGCGTCGCGGGTGTGCGCGATGCGCATGGCGTCGGCGTCGCCCCCTCCGCGCGTCGTCAGGCGCAAGACGAGGCGCGCCGGATCGCCGTGGGCGAAGACCGCGTACGCCACGAGGCTCCCCAGCAGGAGTTCCCACAGTCGCGTGACGGGGAGGTAGAACGCCGAGCGCGCGTCGGTGAACGAGAGCGTGAGGCTGATGGCGAAGGAGACGACCATCAGCCCGACCATCGGCGCCACGCGGTGCGAGCCGCGCCACAGGAAGGCGAGCACGAACGGCCAGAGCAGGTAGTACTGCTCCTCGATCCCGAGCGACCACAGGTGCAACAGCGGCTTGGCGTCGACGTCGGGGCCGAAGTAGTTCGTCTGCGTCCAGAACCTGATGTTGGAGACGAAGCCGGCCCCCGCCGCGACATCGCCCCCCAGGTCGGCGAGTTCACCGGGGAGGAGGACGAACCACCCCACCGCGAGACAGGTGACGAGGACCAGGCTCAGCGCCGGGAAGATTCGCCGGATGCGCCGCGCGTAGAAGTCGGCGATCGAGAACGTCCCCTTCTGCAGGCGCTGGAGGATGATCCCGCTGATGAGGAAGCCCGAGATGACGAAGAAGACGTCGACGCCGACGAAGCCGCCGGGCAGGACCCACGCCTTGGTGTGGTAGGCGACGACGGCGAGCACGGCGACGGCGCGCAGGCCATCGATGTCGGGGCGATACTCGCCGTGGGGCGCGCCTGACGAGTCGCGGGGCCGCGACGAGCCCTCACCCCGCGGGGGAGGCGACGGTCGAACACGACCTGTGGGAGCAGGTGCAAGGAGCGGCGAAGCCGTCATGCGTGCCAATGAGCCGGTGGAGGCAGCGCGAGCGCCTGCGCGCTGATCGGCGCCCGATGGGCTACCTCAGCGAGGTCCACCGCGAGCCGACGAATCATGCCAGCATCGCGCATTGGCTGCGTCGGGCGTACGTCACAATGCCCGGCGGAAAAGCGCCGTTCTTTACCGGTGCGTGACGTGCGCACTCGTTATGGTTGTGCTCGGTGGGCGAGTCGTGCGGCGAGGCCGCTGCGCGCGGGCTACGGCGTGGAGTCGGTCGGTGTCGCCGCCGGCGCTCGCCATCCCGGGACGAGCGTCGGAATGCGCCGCTGCGGGACGCGCCGACGTCCGAGGTAGGCGAGGTTGTCGCTCGGGATCACCCGCGTCTCGTAGTTGGTCGGGAAGTAGGCGAAGACGTAGCCCGACGTCACGGTGATGATCAGCGCCGAGTCGGTGGGGAAGGGGCGCGGGGGGATGCCGGCATTGGACAGGGAGATCGCCACGCGCGCCCCCTCGCCACGCCGGATACGCCCCGACACGATGTTGGCATAGACGATCTGGAACGAGATCGCCCACACGACGCCGGTCAGCAGCTGCAACGCCGCCAGGAAGCGCGGGTCGGTCATGCGCGGGTTCTTGCGGCGCCCCTCGAGGAACTTGCCCGGGTTGCGGTGCGAGGTCCACTGCCCGAACCAGACGTAGAAGCCGTAGACCAGCACCCCAGGGATCGCCGAGGCGAGCACGACGAACGGGTCGCGGATCGCCGCGAGCAGGAAGTCGGCGAGCTGCGCGTACTCCACGTAGTTGACCCCGAATCGCCGCAGCACCATTGCCTGGTGCAGGAGACCAAGCAGCGAGAGCACGACATACCCGGCGGTGATCCAGGCGCCGGTATGCTCGGCCATCAGCAGGCGCAGGAGCCCGCGCTCGGCACCTGAACGCGCCGCGAGCTCGCGCTCGAACTCTGCGCGATCGTCCGGCGAGAGCTCGTCGATCGTGGCCATGTCGTGAGGGGGAGTACGACTAGCTGGCCAGCACCGGCAACCGCCGGATCTTCTCCTCCCACTCCTTGGGGCCGGTCTCGTGCACGTTGCTCCCGGCGGCGTCCACTGCGACCGTCACCGGCATCTCCTGCACGTCGAATTCGTAGATCGCCTCCATCCCCAAATCGGCGAAAGCGACCACGCGCGACGAGCGGATGGCCTTGGAGACGAGGTATGCGGCGCCGCCAACCGCCATGAGGTAGGCCGCCTTGTGCTTGCGGATCGCCTCCAGCCCCACCGGGCCGCGCTCGGACTTGCCGATCATGGCGATGAGCCCGGTCCTGGCGAGCATCATCTCGGTGAACTTGTCCATGCGCGTCGCCGTCGTCGGCCCCGCCGGTCCCACCGCCTCGTCGCGCACCGGGTCGACCGGGCCCACGTAGTAGATGACGCGATTGGTGAAGTCGACCCCGTCGGGGAGCGGCTCGCCCTTGGCGAAGAGGTCGGCGATGCGCTTGTGCGCCGCGTCGCGCCCGGTGAGCAGCTTGCCGTTCAGCAGGAGGCGATCGCCGGCCTTCCACGTGGAGACGACTTCGGCCGTGAGCGTGTTGAGGTCGACGCGCTTGGCGTTGGCGTCGGGCTTCCAGGTCACTGCCGGCCAGTCCGACAGCTTGGGGATCGGGAGCTGTGCGACGCCCGAGCCGTCGAGCGTGAAGTGCGCGTGCCGCGTGGCCGCGCAGTTGGGGATCATCGCGATCGGCTTGGAGGCGGCGTGCGTCGGATAGTCGAAGATCTTGACGTCGAGCACGGTGGAGAGCCCGCCGAGCCCCTGGGCGCCGATGCCTAACGCATTGATCTTGTCGTGCAGCTCGATGCGCAGCTCCTCGATCTTGTTCTGCGGACCGCGGGCCTTGAGCTGCCCCATGTCGATGTGCTCCATCAGCGACTCCTTGGCCATCAGCATCGCCTTCTCGGCCGAGCCGCCGATCCCGATCCCCAGCATCCCCGGGGGGCACCAGCCGGCGCCCATCGTGGGGACGGTCTTGAGCACCCAGTCGACGATGGAATCGCTGGGATTGAGCATCGCGAACTTCGTCTTGTTCTCCGACCCGCCCCCCTTGGCGGCGAGCTTCACCTCGACCGTGTTGCCGGGGACGATCTCCGTGTGCACGACGGCCGGCGTGTTGTCGCGCGTGTTCTTCCGCGAGAAGGCCGGGTCGGCGACGATGGAGGCGCGCAGGACGTTGGTCGGCTCGAGGTAGGCGCGGCGAACCCCTTCGTCGACCATCTCCTGCAGCGACATCGTCGCATCCCAGCGCACGTCCATCCCGACCTTGAGGAAGACCACCACGATGCCGGTGTCCTGGCAGATGGGGCGGTGTCCCTCCGCGCACATGCGCGAGTTGGTGAGGATCTGCGCGATGGCATCCTTGGCGGCGGGGGACTGCTCGCGCTCGTAGGCGTCGGCCAGCGCGTGGATGTAGTCCAGCGGGTGGTAGTAGGAAATGTGCTGGAGCGCGTCGGCGATCGACTGGATGAAGTCGGCTTGTTTGATGGTCGTCATGGCGTGGAAATTAGGGGCCGGAGGGGGCGTTCCGCATCGGGGACGCGACCTGCTGGGCCGCGGAAGGGGCGCCGCCTCCGACGAAGGCCCGTCGCACGGTAGATTGGTGGTTGGCCGCGTCGCCTTGCCCTGGTGCCATGCAGATCCGCATCGTTCGCCTCAACAGCCGGAATCCGCTCGTCGCGATACTCGTGATCGCAGTGATCGTCGCGCTCCTCGCCTTTCTCTTCACCGCAGGGCTGGCGCTCGCCGTGGGTGGCGCTGTGCTCGGGGCCGTGGGCTATCTCGTCCGTCGCGTCGTCGGTGGACAGGTCCCGCGGGACGGGGGGCGCGTGATGGAGGGGGAGCGCGTCGTCGTGCTGGGCGAGGAGGTCTTCCCCCCGATCCCCGACCGGGGGACGTCCGCTCGCGACGCCGGCGGCGATCCGATCGAGGTGCGGCGCCTGCCAGGGCCCGAGGCATAGTCGGCCGACGATCCTGGATGAATCGTGCGCTGCCCGCCGTACGGGGGGCGCGTTCACGCCCCGCCGATTCCCGTGGGGGGGCGCACAGCCGGTAGATTGCGGTCGTCACTGTTTGTCGCTCCACCCCCCGTCGCGCCTCACACGTCGGTGAACCTCCAGGATCTGTACGCGCACTATGCGCCCGTCCTGCGCCCCATCCTGCGCGTCGGCCCCATTTTCGGGGGGATCGCGATGCTGGCGTGGCGCGTGCGCGAGACGCGCGTCCCGGTCTCGACCAAGGCGATCGTGATCCCGCCGGTCGCCATGAGTTCGGGCTTCGCGATCTTCGCAATGCCGATGGCGCGTGTCCCGTGGACGTGGGCGATTAGCGCGACGTTGCTCGGCCTGTTCGCCCTCTCCTGGCCGCTCGTGAACTCGACGCGACTCGAGCCGCGCGACGGGGTGATCTACATGAAGCGCTCGCGGGCCTTCCTCGCGATCCTGCTCGTGCTGCTGGCGGTGCGCCTCCTCCTGCACGACTACATCGGGCACCTCGTCTCGCCGCTGCAGACCGCCTCGCTCTTCTTCCTCCTCGCCTTCGGGATGATCGCGCGGTGGCGCTGGGTGATGTACCGGCAGTACCGCACCCTGACGGCGCCGAGGGGCTGACGATGGGCGCGTCGGGTGGTCAGCCGCCGTCGAGCGGGCAGGGGGGCGGGTGGGGGAGGGCGATGGTCGTCCTGACCATCCTCGGGCTCGTGGTGGCGCTCCTCATCCCGGTGATTGCGCGCTATCGGTCCCGGTAGCCGCGCGCGGGGAGGATGCCAGGCGCATCGCTCCGCATGCCGCGCGCCAACCACAGGGGTGCAGATGACACAGGGCGGCGCCCGGGTCGCGGACGCCGCCCTGTCATGTCACGGCTGTTACTGCAGCACCACGCGGAAGATCACCGTCGTCCCACTCACCTCATTCCCCACGATGAGGAGTGGCGCCCCGTTAGGCGATCGGGCCGCCGGGACGAAGTGGATCCCCTCGGGTCCCAGGTCGCCGGCCGCTCCGTCGCGGGTGTTGGCGTAGGTGACGAACTGCGGTGCGGTGGGACGGGTGACGTCGTAGACCATGATCCCGCCCACGCGCTCCAGTCCGATGAAGGCGAAGGTCTTGCTCCCCAGCCTGCCGATGACGACCCCTTCGGGCTCCGGTCCCTTGTTGTCGCTCCGATCGTCGAACGAGTTCCCGGTGCTGCCAGCGTTGAACTGCACCATCGGGAGCGCGCTCGTTCGTCGCTCCAGCTCCTCGCCCGAATCCCACAGCTGACGACCGTCGGCGCTCCAGATGCTGAAGGAGCGCGTGCCGAAGGCGTAGAGCGTCTGCCACTGCCCGGTCGCCGCGTTCATCCCCATCGCCTTGGTCACCATGAGGCGTGCGAGGTTGGCATCGCCGGCACAGCTGCCGCCGCAGCGCGCGCTGGTGAAGATCGCCGGATCGAGCTGCGTCCCGACCGGGACTTCTTCCTTGTAGGCGGCGTAGTCGCGCGGGTCTCCCTCATTGGCGGTGACCAGGTAGGTCGCCCCCTGCGCGGTGTAGGCGGCGATGGCGTCCGGCTGGTACATCCCGAGGACGGGCCATGGGCGGATGTTGACCCGCTGGTCGCGATCGCTGGCATCGAAGCCGTGGCCGGCCACGTTGTGGTCGCGGTAGCCTAACGCGACGACCTGCTCGACGCGTGCGCCCAGCACGTCGATGATGGCCAGCGCGTTGTTCTCCTGCAACGTCGCCCAGGCCCGTCGCCCGTCGGCGGAGACGGCGATGAACTCGGGCTCGAGGTCCTGTGCCGCGCTGGCGTTGGGACCGAAGATGCGGACTCCGCTGCGCCGCAACGACTCCTCCTTGCCGTTCCACGCCGTGAAGTCGGCGAAACGCACGGTCGGGTGCGTCACGTCGTGCACGTCGATGATCCCGACCGATCCCTCGGGGTCGAGCTGGTACGACGGGTCCGGCTCTCCCTCGTTTGCCACCAGGACGGTGCTTCCATCCGGGGTGAAGGTCACCATGTCGGGGAGTGCGCCGACGGAGACGCTGCTGATCAGGTCGAGCGTCGCGGCGCGATAGAAGGCCACGGTGCCGGGAGCGGTCTTGACCGGCCCCTCGATGGCGATGGCGACCACGCCCGAATACGCCGCCACGCTGTTGGCCCCCGTCCCGAACTGTCGCACGCTGATGGACGACACGAGCGTGGGAGCCGACGGGACGCGCAGGTCGAGGACATCGACGGTGCCAAGCGCGCCGTTCACGACGAACAGGCGCTGGCTCACGTGATCGTACGCGGTGATCTCCGCGGCTGCGGCACCGGCGCCAGCATACGAGCCGATCTTCTTCAGGGAGATCGTCTCTGGCGTGGCCTCGGCGGGGGGCGTCACGGGGGCCGCGCCGTGCGTTGCACTCGCCGAGGGGGTGGCGGCGCGCGAGCCGCTACAGGCGGCGGCCAGGATGAGACTGACAGTAGTGCGAACGAGGTGAGGCTTCATGCGACAGGGACGGAGCGGCGTGGGCGGCGGTCACGGACAATGGACCGAGACCGGGCGCCCCGAGTCAACGTCCGGGCCGGGAGGGATCCTCGGTCAGAAAGTCCCCCACGACCTGCTGAAAGCGGACAGGCTCCTCGAGGAACGGCCAGTGCCCACTCTGCAGGAAGGCGACCGGAGTGCAGCGCGGGAGCACGGCACACATCGCCTTGGCCGTCGGCTCCCCCGTGTAGTCGGTGTCGGCGGCGCCATACAGCACGAGGGTCGGGATGTCGAGACGGCCCAGCGCGTCCTCCTGCGCGTCACCCACGAGCGAGAGCGAGATCGCGTGCCACGCCGCAAACCGCACCGTCCCGGTGCTGTCCAGGAGCGCGCCCTTCTTGGGGTCGAACAGTCGCGCGAGGTTGCCGGCGGTATCGGACGTGGTGAACCAGCGATCGGCGTCATCTCCCGTGCCTTTGGGGAAACCGAGGGCGGTGGAGAGCAGGGCCGGGCCCAGCCATCGCCACACGAAGCGATTCGTCATCCCGTTGTTGAGGCGAATCCCGCCGACGATCACGAGCTTGTCGACGTGCGACGCGTAGCGCAGGGCATAGCGCTGCACGAGCGCACTGCCGAAGGAATGCCCGAGCAGGACGACCTTGTCGGCCTTCACCACGTCGCGTCGCAACGCCTCCAGCTCCTCGACGAGGCTATCGATGACGAAGTCCTGGAGGCGATCCTTGCTCTGCGAGTTTCCCGATCCGCGCTGGTCGTAATAGACGAGGCGGCGCTGGGTGCCGAGAAAGTCGAGGCTCCGCCGAAAGGAGAGGCTCGAATGGCCGGGGCCCCCGTGCACGGCAATCACCGGCGGGCGCGTCGTATCGCTCCCCACCTCGCGAACGAGCAGCTGGTAGCCGTTCACCGTCACCGGCGTGCCGCAGTCCAGGCAGGGGCGATCGGCGGGGCGCACGCGGTGGTACGCCCGGTACGCGACGACCGCATAGCCGGCCGCGGCCAGCGAGAGCCCGACGACGACTGTCGCCAGCAGGCGCAGGAGGCGCCTAACGGTGTTCGGGCGGGCGGCGGTGGTGGCGGCTGGCGGGATGGGCATGACGGCAGGACGAAGAGGACGGGATCATCGTGCGGCGGACGGCGTGGGGGAAGGGGGTGGTCGACACCGACAGCCGCGATTCGCCGTACGGCTCCGGATCCGGAGGCGCGCGCCCTTCCCGGCCGTGCGCTCCCGCGTGCATTCTCCACCGTCGCCGGGGGCCACCGGCGTGTCCACCCACCTCGAGGTCTCGATGCGTCATCGGTTTTCCCTCGTCGCCGCCGGCGCCGTCCTGCTCGCCGCCTGCAGCGCCCCCGCCCCCGTTCCCTCATCCGCCGAGCCTAACGACGACGCGGCCGTGGGCCGCGTGACCGCGGGGCTCCGTTCGCAGCTGACGGTCAAGGGGGCGCCGGCGATCACGTACACGCTCGCCGAGCGCATGGCGCATCACAAGGTCCCCGGCGTCTCCATTGCCGTGGTCGACAACGGGCGCATCGTGTGGGCGCGCGGGTACGGGCTCAAGGCGCTGGGGACGGCCGACTCCGTGGATGCGAACACGCTCTTCCAGGCGGCGTCGATCAGCAAGCCGGTGGCGGCGAGCGGGATGTTGCGGCTGGTGGAGGAGGGGAAGCTCGCGCTCGACACACCGGTCAACGACTACCTCAAGAGCTGGAAGCTCCCCGAGAACCCGTTCACCGCGAAGGAGAAGGTCACGCTGCGGCGCATCGCCTCGCATAACGCGGGGCTGACGGTGCACGGCTTTCCGGGTTACGCGGCGACCGACTCCGTCCCCACGGTGCCGCAGCTGCTGGACGGCACCAAGCCGGCCAATACCGCGGCGGTGCGTGTCGACACCTTCCCCGGCGCGATCTCCCGCTACTCGGGGGGCGGCATCACCATCGAGCAGCTCGTGATGACCGACGTGACGGGCGAGCCGTTCCCCGCGCTGCTCAAGCGCCTCGTCCTCGACCCGGTCGGGATGACCAACAGCGGCTACGACCAGCCGCTCTCGGCGGCCCGGGCGCCGCAGGCGGCCGCGGGGTATCGCCCCGACGGCAAGATGGTCGAGGGACGGTGGCACACCTACCCCGAGATGGCGGCTGCCGGGCTTTGGACCACCCCGAGCGACCTGATGAAGTGGTCGATCGAGATCGCTGCGGCACGCGCCGGCACGTCGACCAAGGTGCTGTCGCAGAAGATGGCGACCGAGATGCTGACGTCGCAGAAGGAGGCGTTTGGCCTGGGCCCCGCCCTCGGTGGCAAGGGGGCCGGCTTCAACTTCGGGCACGGCGGCGCCAACGAGGGCTACCGGGCGCAGATGACGTACTTCCCGGAGTTAGGGAAGGGGGCGGCGGTCATGACCAACAGCGACAATGGGTCGGCGCTGGCGCAGGAGATCCTCTTCGCCATCGCGGCCGAGTACAAGTGGGCCGACTTCGGGCCGCGGGAGATCGCCCCGATCGCTGTGGACTCGACGGCGCTCCAGGCGTTCGTCGGCTCGTTCGCGGTCGACGCCCCCTTCAAGGTGCGCGCCTCGGTGGTGCGCGTGGGGGGGAAGCTCTACCTCGAGGAGCCGCAGTTCATCCCGCGCACCGAGGTGCTCTTCCTGGCGCCCAACAAGGCCATCGCCCTCGAATCGGGGATGGAGTTCAGCTTCGGTACCGATGCCAAGGGGAGCGTGGACCGTATCGAGATTCCTGGCGTGCCCCCACTCAAGCGTTCCCGATAGGACGCGTCCGCCGATGGCACCGGGATCGTGTGGTCGCGCGCCCTAGGGCGAGAAGGCGACCACCTTTCCCGGGTTCATCAGGTTGCCGGGGTCGAGCGCCCGCTTGATCGCCCGCATGGCGGGGAGGAGGTCGCCGTGCTCCTTGGCCAGCGACCCCATCTTCCCCACGCCGACGCCGTGCTCACCGGTGCACGTGCCGCCGCAGGCGATGGCACGTGCCACCAGTCGGTCGTTGGCGTCGCGCGCCACGGCGACCGTCGACTCGTCGTTAGGGTCGACGAGCATGAGGAGATGGAAGTTGCCGTCGCCCACGTGCCCCACGAGCGGCGCGACGATCCCCAGCGCTTCGATGTCCGCCCGCGTCTCGCGGATGACCGCTGCCAGGTGCGATACCGGGACGCAGACGTCGGTCGTCCACGCGCGAAAGCCGGGACGCATCGCCAGCCCGGCGTAGTAGACCTTGTGCCGCGCCTCCCACAACCGGGTCCGGGCATCCTCGGTCGTCGCCGAATCGTGCACGCGGCCGGCATGATGGGCGATGATCTCGTGCACGGCCTCCAACTGCTCGGCGATCGCCGCCGCGGAGTAGGCGTGCAGCTCGAGGAAGACCATCGGGCACTCGGGATATCCGAGTCCGCTCAGCTGGTTCACCGCCCGCACCGTCATGGCGTCGAGCAACTCGATGCGCGCCAGCGGGACGCCGCACTGCAGGAGGGCCACCACGGCATGCACCGCGTCGTCGATCGACGCGAAGGCGCAGACGGCGGCGGCGATGGCGTCGGGGACGGGATGCAGGCGCAGCGTCACCTCGGTGATCACGCCTAACGTCCCCTCGCTCCCCACCATGAGGCGGGTGAGGTCGTAGCCGGCCGATGACTTGCGCGCGCGCCCCCCGGTGCGCACCACACTGCCGTCGGCCATCACGACGGTGAGCCCGAGGACGTTCTCGCGCATCGTCCCATAGCGCACCGAGGTCGTCCCCGAGGCGCCGGTGGCCGTCATCCCGCCGATCGTGGCGTCGGCCCCCGGGTCGACAAAGAAGGTCGCCCCGGTCCCCGCCAGCGCTTTCGTCAGCTGCAAACGCGTGACTCCTGCCTGCACCGTCACGTCCATGTCCTCGACGCTGGTGCGCAGGATGCGGTTCATGCGCGAGAGGTCGACCGTCACCCCGCCTTCCACCGCCGCCACATGTCCCTCGAGCGACGAGCCGGCGCCGTACGCGATGACGGGGGCGTCGTGCTCGGCACAGGCACGGACGATCGCGCTCACCTCGTCGGTGCTCTCGGGGTAGACGACCACGTCGGGGGGCGCTGCGGCGAGGTGCGTTTCCCCGCGGCCGTGCTGCAGCAACTCCGACTCGGCGCGGGTCCAGCGGTCGCCGAGGATGGTCGCGAGGGTGTCGAGCAGGGCGGGAAGGTCGCGCGTGCGGGAGGACATGTCGGGCACGATACGGGACGTCGCGCCGCTGTCAACACGGGCCGTCGCCACGTCCCATGTTACCCAGCGGCCAGCGCGCCAGTGGTTGCGCCGTGCGCCCCTTGGAGTGACAATCGGGGGCCTCGGCGCGCACGCTGCCGCGGCGATCCCCGACGGCGGACGCTCCCGCCTCACCCCACCAGCCGACCTTTTCCCACCGCACCGTATGCGCGCGCTCGCACTGGCCACCCTCCTGCTTGTCTCGCTGGCGCCGCGGTCCGGCGCGCAGGTCACGCGCACCGAGCGCCGGAAGTGGCTCGCTCCGGGGACCAACACCACCGACGATCCGCGCCGCATCCCGGTGCCGCCCAACGACGGCCCGGTGGCGACGCTCGTGCTGCGCGGTGGGCGCGTGTGGGATGGCACCGGAAGCGCCGCACGCGCGGCGACCGTGGTCATCACCGGCAACAAGATCGCCGCCGTCCTTCCCGCCAGCAGCAACTCGTGGCCCCGGGATGCGCGCGTGATCGACGTCGCGGGCAAGACGGTGATGCCCGGGCTCATCGACCTGCACACGCACATCGACTATCGCACGCCCGGCAACTCCGATGCGCGGGCGTGGAGTCGTGCCGACGGGGCGCTGCGTGGCGTGGAACGGCTGCGCTTCTACATCGAGGGGGGGATCACCTCGATTCGTGACACCGGCTCCGACGGCGAGACGCCGTTCCTGCTCAAGGAATGGGTGAACGAAGGACGACTCGCCGGGCCGCGCGTCTTTGCGGCGGGCTCGCTCATCACCGGCAAGGGCGGGCACGGCGCCGAGGTCGACATCGAAAGCGGGATGCCCCTCGCAAGCATTCGTGAGGCGTCGGGACCGCAAGAATGGCGCGAAGCGGTGCGTCAGCAGTTCCGGAAAGGGGCCGACTTCATCAAGCTCTCCAGTCATTTTTCGGAGGAGGAAGTGAAGGCCGCCGTCGACGAGGCGCACTCGCTCGGCATCAAGGTCACCGTCGATGCCGAGACGTTCTACATCGAGCGCGCGGTCCGTGCGGGCGTCGACATGGTCGAGCATCCGCTGCCGCGTACCGACGAGACCATCCGGCTCATGGCCGAGAAGGGGGTCGAGTCGGACCCGACGCTCATCCCCTACACCCTCATCTTTCGCCTGGCGGGGGGCTACTTCGGCAGCACGAGCCGCCGCTTCACCTTCTCCGACTCGGCCAACTTCGCCGTGGTGAAGAAGATGAAGGACGCCGGCGTCAAGCTGGGGATCGGGACCGACCTGGTGTCCGACTGGTATCGCTACCTCCCGTGGCCCTACCACGAGGAGATGCGGCAGTTCGTTAGGCTCGGTTACACCGTCCCCGAGGTGCTGGGCATCGCCACGCGGGTGAACGCCGAGCTGCTCGACATGGGCGACAAGCTGGGGACGCTCGAGGTGGGGAAGCTGGCCGACGTGCTGGTGGTGGCGGGGAATCCCGACGTGACGCTCGACGACATCGCCAAGGTCGACCTGGTGATTCGCGATGGGCGCCTGCAGGTGCAAGGCGGGGCGGTGGTGACGCCGCGGCACGAGCCGGTGCCGCCGCCGCCGGTCAACCGGGCGCCGGGTGGGGATCGACGCGTTCCGTGACGCTCGAGATTCGGGGACTGACAAAGACCTATCCCAACGGGGTCCGCGCCCTCAACGGCATCGACCTGTCGATCGGGAAGGGGCTGTTCGGGCTGCTGGGCCCCAACGGCGCGGGGAAGTCGTCGCTCATGCGAACGCTGGCCACGCTGCAGCTGCCGGACAGCGGATCGATCACCTTCGGGGAGATCGACGTGCTCGCACGCCCCGACGCGCTCCGCCGCGTGCTGGGCTACCTGCCGCAGGAGTTCGGACTCTATCCCAACCTCTCGGCCGAGGTCACGCTCGATCACTTCGCCACGCTGAAGGGGATCGCCGAGCGGGGGGCGCGAAAGGCGCTGGTGGCGCACCTGCTCAACCAGGTGAACCTGTACCAGGTGCGCAAGAAGCATGTCGGGACCTTCTCCGGTGGGATGAAGCAACGGCTCGGCATCGCCATCGCGCTCGCCGGAGGGCCCCAGCTGCTCATCGTCGACGAACCGACGGCGGGACTCGATCCCACGGAGAGCCGGCGCTTTCTCAACCTCATCGCCGAGATCGGCGAGGAGATCGTCGTGATCCTGTCGACGCACATCGTGGAAGATGTGCGCGAGTTGTGTCGGTCGATGGCCATCATCAACCGCGGGCGGGTGGTGCGAGCCGGCGACCCGCGCCAGATCGTGGCCCAGCTGGCCGGGCGCGTCTGGCGCAAGGAGGTGACCAAAGCCGAGTTGCCGGTCGTGCAGGCCACGCATCATGTGATCTCGGCGCAGCTCCTGGCGGGGACACCAGTGGTGCGTGTGTACGCTGAAACCTCGCCGGGCGCCGGCTTCACGGTGGTGGAACCCGACCTCGAGGACGTCTACTTCCACGAACTGAGCCTCGTACAGCGGGAAGCGGCGGCCTAACGTGCTCGCCTCGGTCGCAGCGTTCGAGCTGCACTTTCACCTCACGCGCCCCATCACCTGGTTCTACTTCGTCCTCTTCGTCGCCGAGGGGGTGCTCTTCATGGCGACGGGGATGGAGGTCGTGGCGGGGGGCGGAGTGGGGACGGTCGCGCGCAACGCCCCGTTTGCCATTGCCGCCGCCCTCCTCACCTTCACCGCGCTCAACCAGGTGATCGTGACGGGGCTGGTCGGGACGTCGGTGCTGCGCGACTACCAGTATCGCACGCACGAACTCGTCTTCACCACGCCGATCACGAAGCGCGACTACCTCGGCGGGCGCTTCCTGGGCGCCTTCGCGATCATGGCGCTGGTGCATGTCGGCCTGCCGGTCGGGCTCCTGCTCGGCGCCCTGGTGCCGCGGTCGGGAGGCACGCCGCTCCCGCCAACCGCGTTCCTTCCGTACGTGACGCAGTACGCGCTCCTCGTCCTCCCCACGTTGTTCCTGACGAGTGCGATCTTCTTCGCGGTCGGTGCGCTCACCCGTAGCCTCTTCGCGATCTATACGCAGGGGTTGGTGCTCCTGGTGGTGCAGCTCCTCACGGGCACCCTGCTGTCCAACCTGGACAGCCAGCGCCTCGCCGCGCTCCTCGACCCGTTTGGCGGGCAGGCGTTCAGCCTCCTCACGCGCTACTGGTCGGTGATGGAGAAGGGGAGTCGGCAGATTGCGGCTGACGGGTTCCTGCTCGAGAACCGCCTCGTGTGGATGGGAGTGTCGCTGGCGCTGCTCGGGGCGACCTACGCGGCCTTCCGCTTCCGCGCCGCGCCGGTGGTGCTGGGACGGGCGAAGGCGGCACGTGACGAGGGGGTGACGCCGGCACCAGCGGCGGTCGCCCATCCCGGCCAGCGGTTCGACGGCGCCGTCTGGCGCGCGCAGGTGGCCAGCAGCACGCGCCTCGCCTTCTGGAGCGTGGTGCGACAGCCGACGTTCGCGGCGATCGTGGCCATGGGCATCGTGCTCCTTTTGGTGTCGTCGCGGAACGTGGACGTGCTCTACGCGCAGGTCTCGTGGCCGCTCACCTATACCGTCGTCGAGACGCTGGCCAACAGCTTTCTCCTGCTCTTCATCCTCATTGTCACGCTGTACACGGGCGAGGCGGTGTGGCGCGAGCGACAGCTCAAGGCCGACCAGATTGCCGACGCACTTCCCTCGGGGACGAGCGTGGCGCTGCTCGGAAACCTCGCGGGCCTGGTCCTCGTCGAGGCACTCCTGCTCCTCATCCTTGCGGTCGTCGGGATGTGCATTCAGACGGCGAAGGGATACACCCACTTCGAGCCGGCGCTTTACCTGCGTTACCTCTTCGGCATCACCTTCCCTGCGCTCGTGCAGCTGACGGCGCTCGCCTTCGCCGTGCATGTCGTGGTGAACCAGAAGTACGTTGGCCACGTCGTCATGGTCGCCTTCTGGGGTGGCGGGATCGTCCTGGCGCAGCTGGGTGCGGGACACCCGATGGTCCGCTACGCGCAAGTGCCCGTGTTCCGCTACTCGGACCTGTATCGCTTTGGTCCGTTTGTTGGGGAGCTGACGGTCTCGGCGCTGTACTGGAGCGGCGTTGCCGGCCTGCTGACGGTCGTCGCCTTCCTCCTCTGGGTGCGTGGGACCGAGAGCCGCTGGCGGGTGCGCTGGGAGGACGCGCGGCGGCGGTGGACCGGGAGTGTCGCGACGACGGCCGGCGCTTCGTGCGCCCTCGCCCTGGCCGCGGGTGGGACCTTCTTCTACAACACCAACATCCTCCATCAGTACCGGAGCGCATCCGGCACGCGCGCGGCGCTTGCCGCCTATGAGCGCGCATACAAGCCGCTGGAGCGTCTGGCGCTCCCGCGCCTGGTGGCGGCCGACGTGCGCGCCGACCTCGAGCCGGAGCGCCGGGCCTTTGGCCTGAGCGGGACGTTCACCTTCGTCAACAAGCACCAGCGCCCGCTCGACTCGCTCCTCGTGATGGTCGCGCACCGGGAGCTGCAGGTCGACACGCTGCGGTGGGATCGTCCGGTGACCACGCTGACGACCGACGCGGCGAGCGGCATGCGGGTCGAGCGGCTCGCGACGCCCCTTGCGCCTGGCGACACGATTCGCCTGCGCTATCGCGCCCGCTATGCCCCGCGCGGCTTCACCGGCGACGGTTCCGCACCGGTCATCACGGTCAACGGGACGTACTTTCGGCGCGACTGGTTCCCGGTCCTGGGCTATGCGCCGAGCCTGGAACTGGTGGACGAGGAGGACCGACGAACGGAAGGGCTCCCACCCCGAACCCGGGTCGCCTCGATCGACGACGTCGCAGCGCGCGACAACGCCTACATGTTAGGCGACAACGCCGACTGGATCGCCTTCCGCGCCACGGTCAGCACCGCCCCCGACCAGGTGGCGGTGGCGCCGGGGATGTTCGTCCGCGACTACCAGGAGAACGGGCGTCGGGTGTTCGAGTACGCGATGGACGCGCCGATGTCCAACGACTACGCCATCCTCTCGGCTCGTTATGCAGTGCGGCGCGAGGCGTATCGGGGCGTTGCCCTCGAGGTCCTCTACCATCCCGGTCACGCCTTCAACGTCGACCGGATGATGACGGCGATGAAGGCGTCGCTCGACTACTACACCACGCACTTCGGCCCCTACCAGTTCCGGCAGCTGCGCATCGTCGAGTTCCCACGCTATGCGCAGTACGCGCTGGCCTTGCCGGGGACCATCCCCTTTTCCGAGGCCGCCGGCTTCATCGCACGCCCCGGCGATGGCCCGGACGACCTGGACATGCCGTTCTACGTCACCGCCCACGAGGTAGCGCATCAATGGTGGGGGCACCAGGTGGCGGGGGCCGACGTGCAGGGCTACGCGTGGCTCTCCGAAGGGCTGTCCAACTACTCGGCGCTCACCGTGATGGAAAAGCGCTACGGGCGCGAACGCCTGCAGAAGTTCCTCGCCTATGAGCTCGACCAGTACCTGCTGGGACGCGGCGCCGAGCGGAAGGGCGAACTCCCGCTCATGCTCGTCGAGGGGCAACCGTACATCCACTACAACAAGGGATCGCTCGCGCTCTACGCCTATCGAGAGCTGATCGGCGAAGCGGCGATGAACCGGGCGCTCGCGTCGTTTCGCGCGGCCACCGCGTTCAGCGGACCGCCCTATCCGACGAGTCGCGACCTGATACGCGCCCTCGCGGCGGAAACGCCCGACTCGCTGCAGTACGCCAGCACCGACCTGTTCCAGACGATCACGCTGTGGGACAACCGAACCGAAGCCGCCACCGCGCGTCGGCGCGCCGATGGCTTGTACGAGGTGTCCATCACCGTCGGTGCCCGGAAGTTCCGCTCCGATAGCCTGGGGACGGAGCGCGAGATCCCGGTCGGTGATCTCGTCGACATCGGCGTGTTTGGTGACCCGACGCCGGGCAACCGGCTCGGCGCACCGCTCCACGTGCAGAAGGCGTGGCTGCGGCGCGCGGATACGACGTACACCGTGGTCGTGCGCGCGCGTCCGGTGCGCGCGGGGATCGATCCGTACAACGTGCTCATCGACCGCAATCGGCGGGACAACGTGAAGACGGTGACGGTCGTCGCCGCTCCCGCCCGGCGCGCGCCGTAGCCGCCGACCGGCGCTGCTCGGTCAGTCGCGCGAAAAGACCCGCCGCACGTCGTCACCGACGCGCGTCACCTTCCCTGTGGTGCGAGAGATGGGGCACCAGAGCGTGCGCGTGCGCGCCAGCACGCGCCGGTCGCTGGCGCGCAGGATCTCCACGAAGCGCTCGAAGCGCACGCTCTCCGCCTGCCCCACCCAGGTCGACGCGACGATCGCGTCGCCGGGGAGCGCGGGGTGCTTGTAGTCGATCTCGTGCCGCAGCGCGACCCAGGCAAACGCCTCCTGCTGCTCGGGCGTCGCCAACGCGCGCCAGTGCGCGGTGGCCACGTCCTGCGCCCAGCGGAGGTAGACGACGTTGTTCACGTGCCCCAACTCGTCGATGTCGTCGGGGGTGATCGCCAGCGGAAGCTCGTAGCGGTCGATCGGATCGGGCGTGGCGGAGGACGACATGGACGCTGGGGCAGGTGTAGCGCAGAGGGCCTGATGGAAACAACGTCGCGTCCGCGGCAGGTCAACCGTGATCGTCGGCGAAGATCCGCGCGGTTGTTCCCGATCGGCCGCCGCGCTAACGTCGTGCCACCTCGCATCTCGCCCCTCGCCCTCCCCGCGCCGACCCTCGTGATGTCCATGCGTCGCCTTCGCGCCCTCAGACCGTCGCTCGCCGCCCTCGCGCTTCTCGCCGCGCTGGTCGCGCGACCGCTCGCGGCTCAATCCACCAAGCGAGGGAGCGCTCCCGCCCCCTTCTCCGTGGTCGAGGCGACGATCCCCGAGATGCGCGCCGCCCTCGCGTCGGGGCGCATCACCTCGCGGCAGCTCGTGCAACAGTATCTCACCCGCATCGCGCTCTACGAGGACCGGCTCAACGCGATCATCTCGATGAATCCCAACGCGCTGGCGGAGGCCGACGCGCGCGATCGCGAGCGCGCACAAGGGAAGGCACTCGGCCCGCTGCACGGCATCCCGGTCGCGCTCAAGGACAACATCAACACGGTCGACATGCCGACCACCGGCGGAGCGCTCGCCTTTGCCGACCTGTATCCGCCGTACGACGCGACGCTCACGAAGAACCTCCGCGACGCGGGCGCCATCATCCTTGCCAAGACGCAGCTGACGGAGCTCGCCAACTGGATCGCCAGCGGGATGCCGGGGAACTACAACGGGCTCAATGGTTACGGGATGAACCCGTGGGACCCGCGGCGCGACCCGCGCGATGCCAACTTCGACGGGCGCCCGGTCCTGAACACCGGCGGCTCCTCGTCAGGCGTCGGGACCAGCGTCTCGTTCTGGGCGGGCAACGTCGGCACCGAGACGTCGGGATCGATCCTCTCGCCGGCGCAGCAGAACATGCTCGTGGGGATCAAGCCCACGGTGGGGCGCGTGAGCCGCTGGGGGGTCATCCCGATCACCGCCGACCAGGACACCCCGGGGCCGATGACGCGCACCGTCACCGACGCCGCCATCATGCTCGGCGCCATGGAAGGAGCGGCGCCGGACCCTAACGACGCGGCAACCAAGGCCTGCCCGCCCCCCGCCGGGCGCGACTACACGAAGTTCCTCAACGCCAAGGGGCTCGCGGGCGCCCGCATCGGCATCCCGCGCGCCTTCTTCTACGACCGCCTCGCCCTCCCCGGGAGCAGCAACCCGCGTGGCGGGATCAACGACGCCCAGCGCGCGGCGATGACCGAGGTGATCGCCGTCCTCAAGGCGCAGGGGGCCGAGGTCGTCGACCCGGCGGACATCCCCAGCGTGGTCGACACGGTCGCCAGCCACAACTTCCTCAACTGGAACACCTGCGGGGGGCTCGACAACGCCAAGGGGCGCGACGCCGACTGCTCCATCGGCTTCAAGTACGGGATGAAGCGCGACTTCAATGCCTGGCTCAAGTCGTTAGGTGACAAGGCGCCGGTCCCGTCGCTCACCGCGCTGCGCCAGTGGAACATCGCCCACCAGCGGGCCGGCGCCATCAAGTATGGCCAGGCGCTGCTCGACATCTCCGACGAGATGGACCTGCAGGGCGACCGCGCGCGCTACCAGGCCGACCGTCGCAAGGACATCCTCCTCTCCGCCACCAACGGGATCGATGCCGCGATGAAGGCCAACCGCCTCGACGCGCTCCTCTTTCCCGGCGTGAGCAGCGCGGGCATCGCCGCCCGCCCGGGCTACCCGTCGATCACGGTTCCCTTCGCGCTTCTCCCCGTGACCCCGGGCGCCCCCGGCGGCTTTGGCGGCGGCGCGTTCCCCGCGGGCTTCGAGCCCAAGCCGGCCCCGTACGGCGTCACCTTCACCGCCGGAGCCTGTGCCGAGCCGAAGCTGATCGAGCTCGCGTACGCCTTCGAGCAGGCCACGAAGCGGCGCAGGTCGCCGCCGCAGTTCCCGTAAGAGGCGCGCCTAGTCGCCGCTCGGCGCAGGCGACGGTGCAGCTGGCGGTGACGCGGGCGGCGTCGCGTGCCCATGGCCGGCGCGCCGGAACCGCCCCAGCAGTGACGACCGCCAATGCTCCATGATCTCGTACACCGTCGGGATCACGACCAGCGTCAGGACGGTCGAGGCGATCACCCCGCCGATCACCGCCCGCCCCAGCGGCGCGCGGAAGTCGGCCCCCTCGCCGATGCCTAACGCCACCGGGATCATCCCGGCAATCAGCGCCAGCGTCGTCATCATGATCGGGCGCAGGCGGATGCGCCCGGCCTTGATGAGCGCGTCGCGCACGCTCAACCCGCCGTCGCGATGCGCCCACTTGGCAAAGTCGATGAGGAGGATCGCGTTCTTCGCCACCAACCCCATCAGCATCATCACCCCGATCAGGCTCATCACGTTGAGCGTGTCGCCGGTGAGCAGGAGCGCCAGCACCACCCCAATCAGTGAGAGCGGAAGCGAGAGCAGGATCACCAGCGGGTCGAGGAAGCTCCCGAACTGCACCACGAGGATGAGGTACATCAGCATCACGGCGATGCCGAGCGCGGTGATGATCGCGCTGAACATCTCGTTCTGGCTCTCGACCTGCCCCCGCTTCGCTGATGCGGTAGCCGGGCGGGAGCGGGATCGACGTCACCCGGCGCATCACGTCGGCCGCCACGTTCCCCATCGAGGCGCCGAGCACGTTGGCGCCCACCGTCACCACGCGTCGCCGCTGGTAGTGGTCGATGCGCGCCGGGCTCATCCCCGCCGTCACGGTGGCCACCTGCGACAGCGGGACGTACGGCATCGCTCCGTTCGCCCCGGGACGCTGCCCGGTGAGCATGATCGGGAGTTGCGCGACGTCGGCGGCGCGCGACCGCGCATCCGGCGCCAGGCGCACGCGCACGTAGCGCGAGATCCCCGACGGATCGACCCACGTCCCCGCGTCGACCCCGGCGAAGGCGAACCGCAGCGACGTGGCCAGCTGCCCCACGCTCACGCCGAGCGACGACGCGAGCGCCCGGTTCACGCGGATCGCCAGCTCGGGGGTCTGTCCCCGGGTCGAGAGCCCGACGTCGACCGCGCCGGGGACGACGCGCACCGAGTCGGCGACTCGCTCGGCGATCGTGGCAAGCTGCTGCGCATCGGGGCCCTGCACCTCGAGTTGCATCTGCTTCTGGTTGCCGGCCAGGCTGCCAGCATCGTACGTGTAGGCCACCGCCCCCGAGATGCTGGCCACCTCGCGGCGGATCACCTGCCCGAAGTCGAGCTGCGAGATGTTGCGTTGCTGCTTGGGGACCATGCGCACATAGACCGTCGCTTCGTCGACGGCCCCCGATCCGCTCGAGCTGCCTACGGTCGTGTAGGTGTACGCCACCACGCCCGTGTGCGCGCGGATCTGGCGCGCGACTTCCTCGGCCTTGAGTGTGGTGTACTCCAGCGACGACCCGGGCGGCGTCTCGATCGAGACGTTCAGCTCGCCGTTGTCCATGACCGGCTGGAAGCCGAACCCCCCAAAGGCCACCTGCAGCCAAAGCGCGAGCACCAGCGTGGTCGTGGCGATGCCGATCATCCACCAGCGGTGGTCGAGCGCCCAGGCGATGATCTTCTCGTAGCGCTCGGCCTGTCGGTCGAACCAGACGTTGAATCGGTCCAGCGCGCGGGCGATCGGGTTGCGACGCTCGTGCGCCTCGAGCTGCGGATCGGGCCAGTAGGCCGACAGCATCGGGTCGAGCGAGAACGAGACGAAGAGCGAGACGAGCACCGCGCTGGCGATCGTCAGGGCGAACGGCTTGAAGAGCTGACCGGCGATCCCCGGCATGAAGCCGACCGGGACGAAGACCGCCACGATGGAGAAGGTGGTCGCCGCCACCGCGAGCCCGATCTCATCGGTCCCTTCGTGCGACGCCGTCACGTGGTCTTTTCCCATCTCGACGTGTCGCACGATGTTCTCGCGCACGACGATCGCGTCGTCGATGAGGATGCCGATGGCCAGCGAGAGCCCCATCAACGACATCACGTTGAGCGAGAAGCCGAAGAGCAGGAGCGGGGCGAAGGCCGTCAGCACCGACACCGGGAGTGCGAGCCCCGTGATGACCGTCGAGCGCCACGAATTGAGGAAGAGGAAGACCACGAGCACCGTCAGCAGCGCCCCCTCGAACAGCGTCTCCTGCACGTTGCTCACCGAACGGCGCACGCGCGCCCCACCATCGCGCACGAACTCGATCGACACCCCGGCGGGGAGCGTGGCCTGCAACTCCGCGACGCGCGCACGCACCGCGTCGCCTACGCCGGTGGTGCTCGCCTCGCGCGACTTGATGATGTCGAGCCCGATCGCCGGGACGCCGTTGAACAGCGCGGCCGACGTGGGCTCCGCGGCCCCGGCTTCCACGTCGGCGAGCTGGCCGAGCCTGACGAGTTGCCCCGTGCGTTGCGCGACGACGATGTCGGCAAAGTCCGAGGGCGCCCCCAGGCGGCCGTCCAGGCGAATCACGCGGTTCTCGAGCGCCGCATTCACCCGCCCCACGGGGCGGCGCGATTCTGCGCGCGAATCGTGTTCACCACCTGGTCGATCCCCACCCCGGCCGCGGCCAGGTCGCTCGGGCGCACGTTGATGTTGAGCTGTGCGCTGTCTCCCCCGACGATGGTCACCTGTGCCACGCCAGCGATGGAGCGCAACTCGCCGCCAATCGTCTGGTCGGCCAACTGCGTGAGCTGCGGCGTGGAAAGCGTCCGCGACGTGAGGGCGAGCGACACGATGGGCAGCTGCGTCGGATCGAACCGGTTCATCACCGGCTCGAGGATCTCCTGCGGGAGTTGCGGACGCACCGCCGACATCGCGTCGCGCACGTCCTGCATCGCCTGGTCGATGTCCTTGGAGAAGACGAACTGCACCACGACCTGTCCAAAGCCGTCGGTCGACGTGGAGTTCATCCGGTCGACACCGCTGATCGATGACAGCTTGTCCTCGATGCGCGTGACCACCTCGCGCTCCACCACATCGGGGGCGGCGCCGGGGTAGGGCACGGCGACGAAGACGACGGGCGGCGTCAGCTCCGGAAACTCGTCGGTGCCGAGCCGAAAGAGCGACGCCAGGCCGAAGACCACGAGGGCGATCATCGACACGACGGTGATGATCGGTCGCTTGATCGCGAAATCGGAGATGTACACGGCGTACTGACAGAGGGGTGCGGCGCACCGTGGCGTCGCCGCATGACGTGTGGCCAGAATTCCCGCGTATGCTACTCAGGGACGCACGGCCGGGCGACCATCGGCCCACGGCACGTTCACCCGAGCGCTCGTTCGTCCTGCGTTCGTTGCACCTCCGGCCGCTCGTGGCCTTGCCGGGCGCTCCCGTCTCGGCCGGCTAGCGCTGCGCGGCGATCGCGCTCTCCAGGACGTCGCGCATCTGCTCGCCGTCGAATGGCTTCTCGAGAAAGAGCCAGGGACGCCCGGTGAGCACCAGATCACGCGTGAGCCCCGCCGTTTCGCCCGACATGAGCACGATGGGGAGCGAGGGGACGAGCGCCCGCACGCGACGCGCCAGCTCGGGGCCGTCCAGCGATGGCATGCGGACGTCGGTCAGCAGGACGTCGAAATCGCCTGGCCGCGCGCCCAGCTGCCGCAGAGCCTCGAGTCCGGTGGCGCAGGGGGTGGCGCTCCATCCCAGTCGGGTGAGTTGCCGCACGATCATCTCGCGCACCGCGGCGTCGTCGTCCACCACCAGCACGCGATGCGGGGCCGGCGCCGGCGCCGGCGACGCGGGCGTCACGCGCCCCCCGCGTCCCTCGCGGTTGCGGGGCGAGACGTCGCGCACGATCAGTTCGAGGTATCGGTCGCTTCCCGGGAGTTCCACCCGCGCAGCGGTGAGCGCGAGGTCGCGCCCCGAGTCGCGCACGTAGGCCCGCAGCAGCTGGTCGCAGGCACCGTGAATGTAGGCAGCATCCGCTGGAGCCCCGTCGTACTGCGACAGCAGCGCGGGGAACGACACGCCGGGGCGGACTACGTGCGGGGCCAGGCACCGCTCGGCGGCGGGATTGGCGTGCCGCACCGTCCCGTCCTCGTCCATGAGGACGATCCCGTCAGGTGCACGCTCGACCAGCACGCCGAGGCGCGCGGCCAGCGTTTGCGCCTGCTGGGTCAACTCCAGCATGGCGTGCCGAGCGACGATCACGAGCATCGTGGCCCCGACGCAGGCGAACTCGGTCATGATCACGCCGGCGAGTGAGGTCGCGTCGACGCGGCCGGCGAGCACCGCCGGCCACGGGACCGACGCCGGGATCGCGACCAGGTAGATCACCGCAACGACGACCGCCTCGCGCGTTCCCAGCAGCAAGCACGTCCCGACGACGACGTTGGGGACGAAGACCATCGCCGGATCGAACGCGGCGGGGCCCAGGAACATGTCCAGCACCGTGTCGATCACCACCGCCACGAGGGTCAGTCGCGTGCCCGCAGTCGGGTGCCCGGCGCGCATGAGCCACAGCGACACGAGGCACGTCACGGCACCGACCACGTTGGTGACGCCCAGCGGCACGAGCGGGAGGCGCAGCACCACCTGCATGACGAAGGTCGTCAGGAGGAAGGTGCCAAGGCAGACCCAGGTCGCGATCGGACCGATGGTGGCCGCCAAGCGGGGCGCCTCGGTCGCCGTTAGAATGGGCGAGGCGCCCGTGGGAGAGTTGGGAGGCGGGTTCAACGCGGTAGCAGGAGAGGCGTTGGGGAGGGGCCGCAAACCTGCCGTCGCTTAGCGGTGGTGGCAAGCCCCGGGGCGTGAGGGGCGAGCAAGATGAGTACAAAAGCAGCATTTCGGTGCGTGGTCGTGACGCCGGCGGTTTGGCACAAAGCGTCCCCTCTCTCCGTACACCAAGCGTGCCCATGGCTGACCTGAACACCGAACGTGAGTTCCCCGGCCTCGTGAACGCCTTGGCCGGGGATTACACCATCGTCCGGGAGTTGGGGCGTGGCGGGATGGGGGTCGTCTTCCTCGCGCGCGACGACCGCCTCGACCGCCCGGTCGCCCTCAAGGTCCTCCCCCCGGCGCTCGCCTCCGACCCCACGGTCCGCGAGCGATTTCTGCGCGAGGCACGCACCGCCGCGCAGCTCTCCCATCCCAACATCGTCCCCGTCTACTCGGCCGACGAAGCGGCGGGGTGGGCCTACTTCGCCATGGCCTTCGTCGACGGGGAATCGCTCGGCGAACGAGTCAAGGCGCTGGGGCCGCTCCCGGCCGATGCGGCGGTGCGACTGCTGCGGGACGCGGCCTGGGCCCTCGCCTACGCGCACGCCCGCGGCGTCGTCCATCGCGACGTGAAGCCGGACAACCTCCTGCTCGAACGCGGGACCGATCGGTTGGTCGTCACCGACTTCGGGATCGCACAGGCGCCGGAGGCGTCGCGCCTCACGCAGACCGGGCACGTCATGGGCTCGGTCCACTTCATGAGTCCCGAGCAGGGGGCGGGCGATGCGCTCGACGGGCGCAGCGACCTCTATTCGTTGGGCACCGTCGGCTTCCTCCTGCTCAGCGGGCGGCTCCCGTTCGACCATCAGCAGTCGGCGGCAATCCTGGTGCAGCGCGCCACGCGCGACGCCCCGTCACTGCGCAGTGTGGCTCCCACGGTGGCCGCGCCGATCGCGAAGGTCATCGATCGCTGCCTGGAGCGAGATCCCAGCGCGCGCCCGCCGACCGGCGAGGCGCTGGCCGAGCTGCTCGTGCGGGCGCTGCAGGACGTCGCCACCAGCGATGCGGCATCCCCGTCGCAACCGGTGCTCACCGAGAGCGAAGCCAACCTCGTCTGGCGGCGCGCCGCGCAGCTGCAAGCCGAGGCGGCGTCGCGGCTCGAGTCACGCACGCGCGAGCAGGTGGCGCTGGCCCGCACCGACGGGCGCGATGGCGCCGGGCGCGAGCCGTCCGGCGGCTTCCGCGTCACGGCCGTGCAGGCGGCCGCCGAAGAAGCCGGAATCTCTCGGCAGTTTGTCTCACTCGCCCTCGCCGAGCTGCGGGCCGACACCGGGGCAGGGCAGGGGATGGTGGCGCGGTCCGCCGAACCGTCGGCGATCGTGCGTGCTACGCTGGGTCGCACGCCGCGGACCATCTCCAATTCGCGCGTCTTCGACCATTCGCCGCGTCGCGTGCTGGCCGCCATGGGGATGGCGCTGCAGCGCGCCCCGGCAGGGCTGCGCCTGCGCGAGACGATCGGCGGCCACGCGTTGCATGGTGGGGTGCTCGTCTTCGACATCCAGGGGATGGAGGGGTACACCGCTTCGGGGACGGGGGTGGCGTACGGCAACTACCTGTGGTCGTGGACGCGCTACCAGATGTGGGTCAAGACGCTGCGTGCGCAGCTCGCGCCGGTCGGCGGTGACTCGTCTCGCTGTGAAGTGACGCTCACCATCGAGCCTCCCGAGGGGCGCGCCGGCGCCCTGTGGGAATCGTTCGGCTTCGGGGCCGGGGGCGGGTTGACTGGGGCCATGGCGGGAGCGCTCCTCGCCAAGAAGGCGATCCTCGTGGCGCTCTTCGGGCTGCCGACGGCGCTCCCCCTCCTCGCTGGCGGGGCGGCGCTCGGCGCGCTCGGCAATCGCCTGCTCTACCAGTACGCGATCCGTCAGTCGCGCGAGGAAATGCGCAAGGCGCTCGATGAGATCGGGCTCGAGTTCACGCGGGCGCAGACGTTCGGCGATCCCTTCGGCGACCCGGCGGGGGAGCCGCCACGACTGCGCCGTTAGGCACGCCGCGCGCATGGCGCCTGTATCGCGAGTTTCGCGGGCAGTGCGCGTAGCGCTTGCAGCGCTTGCACCACGCGCACGGGCTGGGGCGGCGCGCGTAGACCCACCGATTACTCACTTCCCTGTCCGCTCGCCGGACGCATAGGTTGCCTCGGGTGCGCCGCCGGGCGAGGCCGTGGCGGCACCCGTCATGTCGTTTGCCGTTCGACTTCCTTCGCATACGTCCGCATGCTCCGCCCGCTCTCTGCCTGCCTCGCCGCCCTCGTCGTCGCCTGCGCCTCTCCGGCTCCGGCCACGCTGACCCCTGCACCGGCGGCCGGCGTCAGCGCGCTCGCTCCCGGCGCCGCGCTCTCCCCCGCGCAGCGCGCCTGGGTCGATCGCACGCTCGCCTCGCTTTCCTTGCGCGAGCGCGCTGGGCAGATGGTCATGGTCTGGGTCCTCGGCGACTACACCAACGCCGACGACTCGACCTTCGCCGAGGTGCGGCGCTGGATCGTGAACGACGGCATCGGCGGGGTGAGCATGTCGTTGGGGACGCCCATCGAAGTGGCGGCCAAGCTCGAGGCCTTCCAGAAGCTGGCCCGGGTGCCGCTGCTCGCGTCGTCGGACCTCGAACCGGCGTTAGGCAGGCTGGAGGGGGCGGTCTTCTCGCACTACCTCATGGAATCCGGCGGGGCGACCGTCTTTCCGACGGCCATGGCGATTGCGGCCACGGGGCGCGACCAGGATGCGTACGACGTCGGGCAGATCATCGGGCGTGAGGCACGCGCCGTGGGGATCCACGTGAACTTTGCCCCCACCGTCGACGTCAACAACAACCCGCAGAACCCGGTCATCAACACGCGCTCGTTCGGCGAAGATGCCGCGCGCGTGGCGCGCCTGTCGGCGCTGTTCGTGCAAGGGTCGCAGGCGGCGGGGACCATGGCCACCGCCAAGCACTTCCCCGGGCATGGCGACACCGACGTCGATTCGCACGCCGGGCTCCCCGTGGTCTCGGCGGACTGGGCGCGCTTTCGCCAGGTGGAGCTCGTCCCCTTCCGTGCCGCGATCGACGCCGGGGCGGCGCTCGTCATGTCGGCGCACATCGCCCTCCCCGCGCTCGAGGGTGACTCCACCACGCCGGCGACGCTTGCCCCGCGCATCATGACCGGGCTCCTGCGCGATTCGTTAGGCTTCCGTGGCGTCGCCATCACCGATGCGCTCACGATGGATGGCGTCGGCAAGGGGTACGGCGTCGCCGAGAGCACCGTCCTGGCCATCAAGGCCGGGGCCGACATCCTCCTCAAGCCGAGCGATCCCACCGGGGCCATCGACGCGATCGTGGCGGCCGTGGAGCGCGGCGAGCTGTCGCGGGAGCGGATCGACGCGTCGGTTCGGCGAGTGCTCGAGCTCAAGGCGCGTGCGGGCGTGGCGTTCAACCGCTTCGTCTCGTTGGACTCGTTGCGCCGCATCGTCGGGGCCCCCGCCCACCGCGCCGCTGCCCACGACATCGCCCGTCGCGCCGTCACCCTCCTGCGCGACCGCGGCGCCCTGGTCCCGAGCGCGGGCAAGCGCACCCTGCTCATCCAGTACATGCCCGAAACCGAGCTGCGGGCGGGACGGGCCTTCGCCGCGTCGCTGCGCAGCGGCAATCCGTCGCTGCGCGTCGTGAAGCTGTCGCCGTCCACGGCGGCGTCGCAACTCGATGCCCTCGCGCCGGCGATTGCGGGGGCGGAGCGCGTCGTGCTCGCCGCCTACGTGCGACGCATCGAAGGCGAAGGGCGCCCCGCCATCCCCGCGCACATTGCCGAGTGGATGGCCGGGGTGGCCAGGGCCGACTCCGCCGCGGCCGAGCAACGGCTGGTCTTCGTGGCCTTCGGGAATCCGTACCTCCTGCGGCAGCTTCCGGCGGTGGGGAGCTACCTGGTCACCTATGGCGTGGGAGACGCGCTGGAGCGCGCCGCTGCCGACGCGATTGGCGGGCGCGCGCGCATCACCGGGACGACCCCCGTGTCGCTCCCGGGGTTCTTTTCCCGGGGGGACGGGATTCAGCGTTAGGCAGCCCGCCCCACGGCAGGCCCCCCCCGGCGCGGGGCGCAAGGCCAGCGCGTCTCTGCACCCGTCCGTTTGGGGCTCTCCGGGCCAAGAGCTTGCGCCGGAGGCGCTGCCACGCCCTTTTTAGGGGTGTTGTTGTTGCAGCTTCCCGCATGGACCGCTCGCCCGCTGCAGGCAGACCGAGGCCACGGATCGATACCGTGCGGCCTCGCGGCCTGTGCACCGATCTCCGTATTCGCCCCGCCGTGTTCGAGCCGCGCTGTACGGCCGTTCGGTCGCGACGTGGTGTCCAAGGCATCCTGACCTCTACGCGCTGGCACGGGCGTCGCCCGGCGCCGTTGCGCGGTCAGGATTCGGGCAGGTGCGGGACGTGCTAACGGTGTGTTGGTGCAGCAAGGCGCGGGAGCATGGCGCGGCTGGCGGTTGTGCGATCGGCAACGCGCGTGCGTGAACGGTGGGGTCAGGGGGAACGTGGCAATGGGGCTGGGATGGAGTGAGGGGATGAGACCGTGAGCGAGCTACGTACGCACTTGCAGCGCGCGCTGGATGGCGCGTTCGCCCTCGAGCGCGAGCTGTACACCAGCGATTCCACCCGCTCGTTCGTGGCGAACGACCTCGCGGGGGGGCGACAGGTCGTCCTGCGCCGGGTCGACGCCGAAGGGAGCACGCGCTCCTCGATCGAGCGATTCCTCCGCGAGGTGAAGCGCCTCGGGCGCCTGCAGCACCGGAACATCGTCCCCGTCTCCTCCGCCGGCGAACACGCGGGGGTGCTCTACTACACGATGCCGTTCATCGACGCGCCGACGCTGCGCGAACGGATGGCGACGGGGACGCCGGTCTCCCTGTCCGAGTCGATGCACGTGCTGCGCGATGTGGCCACCGCGATGGTCTACGCGCATGCGCAAGGCGTCGTCCACGGCGACCTGCGCCCCGAACGCGTCCTGGTGGCTGGTGGCACGACGATGCTCACCGACCTTGGCATCGTGCCGGCGATGGTCGGGTCGCGCCTGATGCCGCGCCAGTCGTTAGGGAGCCCTGCCTATCTCGCCCCCGAGCAGGTCGCGGGGGCGGTCGGCGACTCGCGCGCCGACCTGTACGCCTGGGGGGTGATGGCCTACGAGCTCGTCACCGGCGCACACCCTTTTGCGCGGCACACCACGCCGCAGGCCCTCCGGGACGCGCACCGTCTCCACGCGCCGGCGCCGATCGGTCGGGGCAACCCCTCGCTCCCCGCGGCGCTGGCGCGCGTGGTGATGCGATGCCTGGCGAAGGAACCGGACAAGCGCCCCCTGTCGGCGGCCGATCTCCTCGTCGCCCTGGACAACTCGGCGCGACCACAGGCGACCCCCGTGGGGCTCATGACGACCGCGGAGTTGGCGACGGACACCCGCCCCTCGCGCAAGCGCGGGGGCTGGCTTGCGGTGGCGCTGTTGTGCGCATCCATTGCAGCAGCCGGGTGGTTCCTGCTGCAGCGCACGCGCTGAGCGGCTCCCCCACCCGCGTTGGTCACGCTCGCCCTCCCGCACCGGGGGGGCGCGTGACGTGCTTTTCCACCATCACGTGCCTCGTTCATGTCCGCTTCCCCCGCGACCGCCCCGGTCGGCTCCGTTCCTTCGCACGCCCGCGTCGTCGTCATCGGCGGCGGCGTGATCGGCTGTTCGGTGGCCTATCACCTCGCGCACATGGGGTGCCGCGACGTCGTCCTCCTCGAGCGGCACCAGCTCACCGCCGGCACCACGTGGCACTCCGCCGGGCTCATGGTGACGTTCGGCTCCACCTCCGAGACGTCGACCGAATTCCGGAAGTACACCCGCGACCTCTACGCCCGCCTCGAGGCGGAGACCGGCCTCTCGACCGGCTTCAAGCCCGTGGGCTTCATCGAGTGCGCCATCGATGCGGGGCGCCTGGAGGAGTACCGGCGCGTCTCCACCTTCAACCGCTATTGCGGCATCGACGTCCAGGAGATCTCGGCCCGTGAGGTGCAATCACTCTTTCCCGTGGCCCGCACCGACGACATCCTGGCCGGCTTCTACGTGAAGGAGGACGGCCGCGTCAATCCGGTCGACGTGACGATGGCGCTCGCCGCCGGGGCGCGAATGCAGGGGGCGACGCTCCTCGAAGGCGTGGAAGCGACGGGGCTCCTCTCCGCCAACGGGGCGGTGACCGGCGTGCGCACGTCGGCCGGCGACATCACCTGCGAGATGGTGATCAACTGCGGTGGCGCGTGGGGGCGCGAACTCGGGGTGCAGGCTGGCGTCAACGTCCCGCTGCAGGCCGCCGAGCACTACTACCTGCTCACCGAGGAGATCGAGGGGGTCTCCAAGTCGTGGCCGGTGCTCGAGGACCCCGCCTCGTACGGCTACTTCCGCGAGGAAGGGGGCGGGTTGATGATCGGCCTCTTCGAACCCGTCTGTGCACCATGGCGGATCGAGGGGATGCCGACCGACTTCGCCTTCGGCGAGATCGCGCCCGATTGGGAGCGTGTGGGGGGCTACATCGAGACAGCGATGCAGCGCGTCCCGATCTCGCTCACCACCGGCGTGCGCAAGCTCTTCTGCGGCCCGGAGTCGTTCACCCCCGACCTCAAGCCGTGCCTGGGGGAGGCCCCCGAGCTCAGGAACTACTTCGTCGCCGCCGGACTGAACTCCATCGGCATCCTCACCGGCGGTGGGGTGGGGCGCGCGATGGCGCACTGGATGCTCAACGGACGCCCCGACTGCGACATGACCGGCTTCCACCTCGACCGGTTGCATCGCTATCAGGCCAACCCCGAGTATCGGCGCACGCGCACCGTCGAGTCGTTAGGGCTCGTGTACCAGACGCACTACCCCAACCGGTCGATGACGACGGCACGCGGGGCCAAGCGCGCGGCGATCCACGATCGACTCGCGGCGCGCGGTGCCTGGTTCAAGGACGTGAGCGGATGGGAAGGGGCCGACTGGTACACGGCGGATGGACGCCCCCCGGAGCCCGAGCCGCTCACCTTCGGCCGTCCCCGCTCCTGGGACAACTGGAAGGCGGAACACGACGCCTGCCGCACCGGCGTCATCCTGATGGACATGTCGTTCATGGCCAAGTTCCTCGTGCAGGGACGCGATGCCGGGCGCGTGCTCAACTGGATCTCGGCCAACGACGTGGATGGGGCGAGCGGGCGCACGACGTACACGCAGTGGCTCAACGAAGGCGGGACGCTGGAGGCCGACCTCACCGTCACCAAGCTCGAGCCGGGGTTCGCGGGCACGTCCGGCGAGCAGGCCTACATGGTGATTGCCTCCGATACGGCACACCGCCACGTGCTCACCTGGATCCGCCGCCATACCCCCGACGATGCGCACTGCATCGCCACCGACGTGACGAGCGCCTACGCGCAGATCAACGTCCAGGGGCCGCGTTCGCGTGAGCTGCTGCAGCGCCTGACGAGTGCCGATCTCTCCAACGCGGCCTTCCCCTTCCGCGCGGCCCGCGACATCGACATCGGCTTTGCGCGCGTGCTGCTGGTGCGCATCACCTACCTCGGCGAGTTGGGGTACGAGCTGTACATCCCGGCCGAACAGGCGGTGCACGTGTACGACCTGCTGGTCGAGGCGGGGCGTGACCTCGGGTTGCGGCACGCCGGCCTCAAGGCGCTCGCGTCGCTGCGCATGGAGAAGGGCTATCGCGACTACGGGCACGACATCGACAACACCGATTCCCCGCTCGAGGTAGGGCTCGGCTTCGCGCTCAACCTGCGCAAGCCTGGCGGCTTCCTGGGGAAGGACGCCGTGCTCGCCAAGAAGGCAGCCGGCATTCGCAAGCAGCTGGTGCAGATCCTGGTGAAGGATCCGGAGCCGCTCCTCTTTCACGCCGAGGTGGTGCGGCGCGACGGCGTGGAGATGGGATACGTGCGCGCCGCGTCGTACGGCCACACGCTGGGCGGCGCCGTCGGCCTGGCGATGATCGAACGCGCCGACGCCACCATCGACCAGGCATGGCTCGACGCCGGACGCTGGGATGTGGAGATTGCAGGGCGCCGCTATCCGGCGGTGGCGTCGCTCGCGCCGTTGTACGATCCGGCGATGGCGCGCATCAAGGCGTAGGCGATTCGACGTGGCATCTGACACTCACCCGTCCCACAGAGGCTCTGGTCCGATGATTCCGATCAGCGCGATGCGCGGCATTGGCGCGCTGTCCCTGGCGGTGCTGGCACTTGCACCTGTGCCGCTCACGGCGCAGGGGCGGGAGCCGTTTCCCGGGATGGACCGCTACATCGAGCAGGCGTTGGCGACCTGGAAGGTGCCGGGGATCGGCCTGGCGATCGTGCGCAACGACTCGCTGATCTATGCGAAGGGGTACGGCGTGCGCGCGGTCGGCAAGCCCGAGCGCGTGGATGCGCAGACCATCTTCGCCATCGGCTCGTCGTCCAAGGCGTTCACGGCGGCATCGATCGCGATGCTCGTCGACGAGAAGAAGGTCTCCCTCGATGCGTCGCCCGCGACGTACCTCCCGGGCTTCCAGCTGTACGACCCGTATGCCACCCGCGAGCTCACCGTCCGCGACCTGCTGAGTCACCGCAGCGGGCTGGCGCGTGGGGAGCTGGCGTGGTACGGCTCAGGCTTCGACCGCGACGAGATCGTGCGCCGCGTGCGCTACCTCAAGCCGACGTGGTCGTTCCGCTCGCAGTTCGGCTACCAGAACATCATGTACATCACCGCTGGGCAGGTGGTGGCCAAGGTGTCGGGGAAGACGTGGGACGACTTCGTGCGCGAGCGCATCTTCGCCCCGCTGGGCATGACCGCGAGCACCACGACGATCCGCGGCCTCGAGTCGACGGCCGACGTGGCGCAGCCGCACGCCGAGATCCGCGACACCGTGCGTGCGATTCCCTGGCGCAACATCGACAACGCCGGACCGGCAGGGTCGATCAACTCCAACGTCGTCGACATGGCGCAGTGGGTGCGCCTGTAGCTCGGGCGCGGGATGTATGGCACCCAGCGGCTCATCTCCGCGCGGCTGGTTGACGAGATGCACCAGGCGCACACGGTGATCCGCACCGACTCGGCGGCGCGGGCCAGCAATCCCGACACGCACTTGCAGGCGTACGGGCTTGGCTGGTTCCTGCAGGACTATCGCGGAAAGGTCCTCGTGCATCACGGGGGGAACGTCGACGGCTTCACGGCGCTGGTCGCGATGATGCCCGAGGAGAAGTTCGGCGTCGTCCTGCTCACCAACATGAACGGGACGGGGTTGCCGAACGCGCTGATGCTCAAGCTCTTCGACCTCCAGCTCAAGGCGCCGGCGAAGGACTGGAGCGGCGAGGGCTACAAGCGGTTGGAGCAGGCGCGGGCCCGGGCGCAGGCGGCGCAGGGCCGCGCCGAGGCGCGCGTGGCCAACACCACGCCCACGCTGCCGTTGGCGTCGTACACGGGGACGTACACCGACTCGCTCTACGGCGACGTGGTGATTGCGGAAGCGAACGGCAAGTTGCAGCTGACGTTCGGCCCGACCTGGCGCGCGGAGCTCGAGCACTACCATTACGACGCCTTCCGCGCGCGGTTCGACACGCCGGTCCTGCCGCCGGTGCCGGTCACCTTCCGCATCAACGGGGCGGGCAAGGTCGACGAGGTCCAGCTCGACATGGCAGGGGTGGCGGAGTTCCGCCGCACGCCGGCCCCTCCTGCTGGCGGAGGTCGTTAGGCGCGCACGCCGCGTGGCGGTGCCCGGTGGCGCGGGGGGCCGCCCGTACGACAGGACCTAACGAGCCGTCGCCCCCGAGTCGGCCGCCACGCCAAGGCGCGCGCGCAGCGTCTCGAAGGCGGAGCCCTGCTCGCCCTGCTCGCCCTCCGCGATCTTGGCCGCGACGAGCGAGCGCAACGTGGAACCGTCCGCGCCCGCGTGGTCGGCGGCGACCCCGTGGTCCAGCAGGAAGCGCGCCACGTCGTACTCCTGGATCTCCACCGCATACATCGCCCCCGTCCATCCGCGGCGGTCGTCGCGCGTGGTCTCCAGCGCGGTGAAGTCGGCCCCGTGCTTGGCCAGCATCTCGAGCTTGGGGAGGGTGAGGTAGCTGGAGAAGTACAGCGGCTGCCCCTCGTAGTTGCGCATGTTGGGATCTGCCCCTGCCCCCAGCACGAGGTCGAGCAGGGGGAGCGTGTTGGGGCTGTTGCCGCCGAAGACGTAGGCGACCAGCAGGTGCGCATCGAGGTCGCCTTGGGAGAATTCCGGCTCGATGAGGTTGGGGAGCGGCTTTCCTCCGGCCTCGAGGAGCATCCGCACCGATGCCACGGCTTCCGGTGCGTCGTACGCCCCCGAGGCGTGTTCGATGGCGCGGCCGAGGATGGTGCGACCGCGCTTGCTGCGTGCGGTGAAGTCGATGGGGCCTTCGGCGATGATGCTGCGGACCGTGGCCGTGTCGTTCTTCTCGATGGCGCGCGCGAGGCGCGTGAGGCGGCGGTCGTTGAACTTGCCGTACAACGCCTTGCCGGCGGCGAGGTCGAAGCCGCGCAGCGTTTTCTTTGCCGAGGTGACGAGGAAGAAGACCAGCGGGATCGCCATGATCCCGAATCCTGCCCAGAAGGCCGGGCGCGGCCCCCCGCGTTGCCCCCAAATGAAGAGAGCGGCCGCGACGAGGAGAATGGGGCCGAGGATGACCGCGAAGCCGCGCGCCATCCCTCGCCCGGCAGCGTCGTCGCCCATGTTCTTCGAGACGAAGAGTACGGCGACGAACAGGCCTTCGAGGGCGAGGAGGATCCACCCGGTGATGACGGCGAGCTTCATGGAGAGGATGAGGGGGAGGCGGGGAATATGTCGCGAGGAACGCCCGCCCTCCACGTGTGCGCCCGGTTCCTACTTCCGCCCCCCCTTCCTGGGTGCGGGCGAGGGGCGCCCGGCGGCCGCGCGCACCAGCGTGGACGCGACCCCCGGTCCTTCGCCGGCCGGCGGTTCGGCGCCATACAGCGCGCGATACCAGAGGACCGAGATGAAGTGTGCGAGTGCGTCGTCGTCGCTGGCGACCTCCTCCACGAGGCGCGTGACGTCGGCCGCGCGTGCCGCGAACAGCCGGCGCGTGAGTTCGTCGACCATCCCACCCAGCGCGACGATCGTGAGCTCGATGTCGGCGCGCTCACCCTCGGCACTCGGGAATCGCCGCACGATCGAGTCGACGATGCGCCGGTTCCATCGGTCGCTCTCGCGGGCGAAGAGTGCCTTGAACGCCGGCTCATCCTCCGAGGCCTCGAGGAGGCAGCGCATCAACCCGGCGTTGGCCCGCGCCATGGTGACCCAGCGGCGGTTCGCCGCGAAGATCGTCTGGTACGGCGTCAGCGTCCCGCCATCGCGCGGCGCCGCCATGAACCGGTCGAGAAACTCGCCCAGTACGTCCATGGTGAGCGCCTGCTTGCCATCGAAGTAGCGATAGAGCACGGGGGCGGTGACCCCCGCGCGATCGCAGATGTCGGCCACCTTGAGATGGCGGTAGCCGACCTCGTTGAGCAGCGCGACGGTCGCCAGCCGAATGCGATCGCGCGTGCGCTCGCCCTTGCGGCGCGGTCCGGCGTCGCGCTGCTGTTCGGCGACCCAGGCGTGAAACGACGCCGTCTCGGGCGGTGCTGCCACCAGCGCTTTAGCCAAAGCGCTTCGACGCATCGGTCGCCGCGGCGCGCATCCCGCCCACCAGCGGTTCGTACATGCGCGACAACGCACCGGTCACGACCTTCCCCGCTTCCTTCGGCGTCCCGGCGCGGAACGGCGGGTTGGGATCGTACTCCACATTGAGCATCTCGGCCTTGGCGTACGTCTCGCCCGTCAGGCGCGACGTGATGACGAAGGCGAGGTCGAGTCCCGCCGTCACACCGGCACCCGTGATGCGATTGCGATCCTCGACCACGCGTGACTTCACGGGCGTGGCGCCGAGCTGGGCGAGGATGTCGTGCGTGACCCAGTGGGTGGTGGCCTTGTAGCCGCGCAGCAGCCCGGCCGAGCCCAGGACCAACGATCCGGTGCAAACGCTGGTGATGAAGCGGGCCGTTTCGGCCTGCTTGCGCAGGAAGGCGTGCAGCTCCTGGTCGCGCATCATCGCCATCGTCCCGAGCCCGCCACCGGGGACGAAGATGACGTCCAGGTTCTCGGGGCAGTCGGCGAAGGTGACGTCGGGGAGGAGCTGCGCGTTGCGCCCGGTGGCGATCGGCGCCTTGGTCTTGCCGACGATGTGCACGTGCGTGTTGAGCAGGTCCTCGAAGATCGACTTGGGGCCGAGCAGGTCGAGCGGGAACATCCCGGGATAGGCGACCAGGGCGATGCGGCGCCACTTGGTGGGGACGATCTGCTCGCGAACCTTGGCATCACCCTGCGCCAGGTCGTCGATGAAGCGCTGCATCGAGGCCATGGCGTCGCCCTGCTGCGGCACGAGCGAGGCCTCGGGCGACGCCGGCGTCGCGGCCGAGAGCGCGTCGGGCACGAGGGGCAGCGCGGCGAGCGAGGCGGCGGCGACGGCCAGCTGGCGACTGAAGTCTCGACGATCCATCTCGTCCCTTCTCCTGGAAACGGGGGGGGGGAGGAAAAAAGCTAGTGGAGATTCACAAATAAGCACCTCCCTCCCCATTTCGCCAGCCGGGCGACCGGGCGTATCCCTGCGGTGCAGGGGCGCGCGTCGGCCGGCGCTAGTCGCCGCGCCGTCTCCGTTCCCGCAGCGTCACCGAGTTCCCCGGGGTCCCGCTTACCGTCCCGCGACACACCGGCGAACCGCAGTTGCACTGGAACGACGCACTGGTCTCGCCGAGCAGCGTGGCGAAGTCGAGCGTGAGTTCGTCGCCAGGCGCAATGTCGCGGCGCGCCACCACGTCGAGGCCGAAGAACTCGGTGTTGGGGTCGCACGAGTGGTTCTGTGGTGCCCACTCCGACGGGTTGGAGTCCCAGAGGACGAAGACCTCCTCCGAGACGGGATAGGCGTAGTGGCGAAAGCTCTCCAACTCCGATGCGCTCCACGTGCGCTCCACGTGCCCCCGGGTCACGATGCGCTGCGCCCGCTCCTCGCCGTGGAAGACGATCTCCCCCTTCGTGATGGGACGCGTGGCGTGGATGCCGTAGCCGGCGATGGGGCTCCCCTCGATGCGGAACGGGCGCACGCGCCGCCGGTGCCGAGCAATCCCTTCGGCGACCATCAGCTTGGCGAAGCCGGCCTGCCCGATCCCGTCGTGCTTGAGGATGTAGTCGGCGGACCCCTCGTAGCCGTCGGCGTAGAAGATCGAGCAGGAGAAGTTCACCTCGAGGAAGTACAGGTCGCCGTTCCCGTCGAGGCGAAAGTCCATGCGCGCGTAGCCCACCGCGTTGAAGCCGTTGAAGACGTCGATGGCCGCTTGTTGCAGCTGTCGGACGAGCCCCTCGTCGGTGACAGGGACGTTGGCGTCGGGGTGCAGCTCCGACGTCTTGTGGGCGTACGTCTTGAAGCGGGGCTCGCTGTCGAAGACCCATTCCACCGGGCGGAAGGCGCGCACCTGCCCGTGCGCCTCGGGATCGGAGATGACCAGGCAGGTGAGCTCGCGCCCGTCGATGTACTGCTCGACCAGGAGTTCGGGATAGTCGGGAAGGGTCTCCGCGACCTTGGCGCGCAGCTCGTCGACGGTCCATACGCGCGACCGGGCATCGATGCCCAGCGAGTCGCCGGCGTGCGCCGGCTTGACGAAGAGCGGGAAGGTGAGCGTGCGGGCCACCTGCTCCACCTGGTCGAGGCTCGTCACCACCACGTGCGGCGACGTCTTCACCCCGGAGATGTGGGCGATGTACTTCATCAGGACCTTCGGCGGATCGTACAGCTCCGCGTTGGGCCCGGTGTAGGGGAGCCCCAGCCGGTCGAGCGAGTGGACGACGTCGATCGACGGGATGTCCCAGTCGAGGTAGCCCTCGATGAGATTCACGTACAGGTCGAAGCCCTGCTTCGAGAGGTCGCGCAGCTGCCGGAAGGTGGTCAGCTTGTTGATCGCGACGTGGTGCACCTCGTGCGGCGCGAGGATCGCCGTGAGGTTGCGCGACGGGTCGTAGTTCCCGTAGTCGATGTCCGACCGGGAGTAGTCGGGCTGCAGGACGCAGATCTTCACGCCCGGCTCCGCATGCGTCGCATGCTCACGAGGCGAGCCGGACCTGTGCCTCTGCGTGACGCAGTGCCTCGTGCAGGATCGCCTGCACCACGGCCGCGTACGTCGTCCCCGCAAAGCGGATGACGGCGCCGATGGAGGTGATGTTCTCGTCCTCCGACAGCCCGCACTGCGCGTTGACCTCGAGCACGAGGAGGTCGCCGGTGCGTGCGTCCATGCGCAGGTCCACGCGACCGTAGCCGGTGCCGCCGACGGCCTCGTACGCGGCCCAGCTCACGTCGTGGAGGCGCTCGCGCAGCTCGGCGGGGGCCGGCGCGTACTGCCAGAGATCCTCGCCCGCTCCCACGGGCGCTTCGCGCTCGTAGAACTCCCACAACCGATCGAACGAGAGGAAGCGCTCGGTGGGCGGGAGGTTGCGGTTGAAGACGCGCTCCACCGCCGGATAGACGATCGCCTGGTCGTAGGCGCGCGCATTGCCCACGATGAAGGTGGTGAACTCGGGGCCGTCGACAAAACGCTCGACGAAGAGCCCGCCCTCGGCCAGCGACCAGCCATGCACCCCTTCACGGAGCGTGGCCAGCTGCTCGTTGAGTTCACGCGGGGTGGAGACGACGTTCTTGCAGCCGATCCCCATCGAGCCCGCGGAGACGGCCGGCTTGAGGATGATCGGGGCGGGGATGCGCGAGAAGATGCCCGGGACGCGCTTGGCGGTGGCGGGGATCACTTCCCACGGCGACGTGGGGACGCAGGCGGCCTCGAAGGCCGACTTCATCGTGATCTTCGACGTGGTGATGTCGTAGAAGTGCTCGTCCGCCCCGGTGTAGGGGAGTCCGCTCTGGTCGAGGTAGCGCACGACCGAGAGCCCGGGACAGCCGTTGATCTCATCGCCGTCACACAGGTTGAAGACGACCGGACGACGGTCGCGCGACTCGGCGGGGATGCGGTCGATGACGTCGCGAAAGGACGCCATCGTCACCGGCTGCCAGCGATACTCGAGGTCGAGCGCCGCGAAGGCGCGATCGAACTCCGCCTCGCCGGTGCTGAAGTCGTAGTAGTACTGGATCGTGGGGTCGTCGCTTTCGACCTGCGGGACGAGCACCCAGACGAGGAGCGGGGCAGAAGCGCGATCGCCAACACGGTCGTTGGCGATCGCGCCGCGCGCATTCGCACGTCGCTTACGGAATCCCGATGGTGATCGCCTCAATGGCGCACGGGGGCTCAGAGCAGCACGCGCCGACTTCGTCTTCCGGATGGCGCGGCGCAGGAAACGAGGGGCCCGGAGTTGACGGGCGACAGTATCGCGCATGAAACGCGTTTCGTCGAGCGTGAATTTCACTCGAATGCCGGCGTGTGCGTTGCAGCGGCCGCGCGCACCCCGTCGCGTTGCGTGCGCCGTGCGCTCTGCGCACGCGACCAACGACGGGCTATCGCGTCAGCGGTGCGAGCTTCACGAGCCCGTTGAGCATGTCCGACGCGAAGAGCGCCGTCCCGGTGAAGTGCACTCCCCACACGAACGCTGCCCCCGCATCGAGCGCCCCGGTCGCCTTGAGGCGCCCCGCGAGCCGCATGTCACACCGCCCGTCAGCCGCCTTCTGCAGGAGGGTGCACGTCCCGATGTTCCCGCTGACGTCGAGCGCTTGCACCCCGCCGTTGTAGTACGCCGCGTAGAGGATGCCGCGCGCCTCATCGACCGAGAAGTTGTGCGTGCCGGCGCCCGGGACGTTGAAGAACGCCACCTCTTTCGGCTGCGACAGGTCGGAGATGTCGATCACGTGGATATCGCCTGAGGACGACGAGAAGAGCGTCGCCGCCCCTTCCTGCCCGATGAAGGCGTAACGCTTGCTGTTGGTCGCCGGGTCGTGGAACCACCAGATGTTGTGCACCTCCCCGTTCTTCGTGACCAGGCGCCCGACCTCGGTCGGGTTCTGCAGCGTCCCGCCCTTGCCCCCTCCGCCGATGTCCCAGATCACGACGCCGTCGTTCCAGAGCGCGGTGAACAGGAGCCCGTCGCGCACGTAGACGTCATGGATGAACGGATTCCCCATGTCGCGATACATCACTTCGCGCGGGTTGGCCGGGTCGCTGAGGTCGACGATCATCAATCGCGACGGATGCGCCGAGGCGCTGTTCACCGAGAGGAAGGCGTACAGCTTCCCGTTGATGCGCTGCAACTCGGTGGTGTGCACGCCGCGCTGGATGTTCGGCGAGGTGAACCGGGCGAGCGCACGTGGCTTGGTGGGAGTGGTCAGGTCGTAGATCTCCACCGATCCCGGGGCCAGCTCGGTGGGAAAGACGAGCAGCTTGCCGTCGTCGCTCACCTGCACATCGCCGGTGGTGCGCACCGAGCCGCCACCCTGCACCGGCGGGACGATGACCGAGTCGACGAGCGTCGGCGCCCCCTTCACGTCCCAGATGAAGATCGCGTTTCCCGTCACCGCGGGATTGCCGCGTGATCCCCACGTGCTCGTGTACGCGTAGTCGCCATGGACCCACACTTCGGCGGTGTAGCGATTGGTGAGCGCGCCGCGCCCGCTCACCGTGATCGTGGTCGGCGTGACCGGGTCGGGGACCGGGGGGACGGGGGTGACGGGGGTGGCGGGGCCATCATCCCCTCCGCAGGCCATGGCGAGGACGACGGCGGCCGCGACGGAGGCGTGGCGAACACGGGTGCCTGACGAGCGAGGGGGCATGAAGCGCGGGGCAGAAGACGGGAGACGGGTGGGACGCGACAATGACCTCAGCCGCGTCCCAGCTGGGCAGCACCGTAGCGACCAAAGCGTGGGCGCATCACGCCGGCGTGCAGTCGTATACCAGCGGACCACATCCAGAGTTGCGAGGCGTCGTAGAAAACCTCGGGATCGAGCGCCGTGGGGTGCGTCGTGGCGCGCGGGCGCAGCCAGGCTCCTTCGGCAAACGGCGTCAGCTGCAGCCGCCCCCATCGCACCGGGGGGGCGCCGACGTTCACCGTCACGATGTGCCAGCGCGTGCGGCCGAGGATGTTGAAGTCGAGCAGCGGGCGCACCGAGCGATACGGGTCGTCGAGGCGATCCTCCTCGGGGCGTTCGGTGCGTTCGACGCGGGCCGACAGTTCGACCCCCTCGAGCGCCACCATCCCCTCGGCCAGCCACGACGAAAACGAAAAGATGTCGGCCTTTCGCGCATTGCCCTCGCGCGTGCGCCCCCACTCGGCCATCGCATACCGCAGCGTGCCTGTGGGGCGCACGAGACGCAACGAGGCGGCTTCCTTGCGCTGGTCGAGCCCCTCACCGGTGGCGAACTCCGGCGACTGCACGTGTGCGGCGCTCGCCGAGAGCTCGACGCCGAGCGGGGTGAGGGCGGTGAGGCGCGCGGCCCACGAGTCCATCGCGCGTCCGGCGTTCGGCCAGTCGGAGGGCCCTTCGGGCTCGTCGCCGTTGAAGCGTGCGACCTCGAGGGCGACGGGCGCCAGGCGCAGCGTGCCGACGACGAGCACGCGCTCCATCACCTGCGCGATGTGGTGGTTGACCGGGTACTTCACGAAGGGGCGCACCATCGGGTCGTCGCTCCCGAAGGGGACGAATCCCTTGCCGGCGAAGAGCGACGTGGCCATGGGGCCGCGCGTCGCCATCCCCCCGAGCATCACCTCGTGCAGGTAGGTGTGCGGGTGTCGGCGGTCGATGAAACCCTCGCCGTAGCCGCCCGGGTTGAGCTCGCCGCGACCGAGCGTCCACCCTTCGAGGTTGAGCGTCCCCACCGCCTGCAGCCGTCCACCCGCCAGCTGCACATTGCCGAACAGCATGGGCTGCGTGAGGTAACCCTCGGTGGCGGTCCGACCGAACGCGGCGGGTTGGGCGCGCGTGCCGAGGGCGATGGCCATGGCGCCGGCACTCCACCGGCGCGCGCTATCGGCGTGCGACGTCCCGGCGTGGTGCGTGGGGGGATGCTGCGCGGTGAGCGTGCACGGGGCCACGAAGGAGGCCACGGCCCCGACGAGGGCAACGCGTCGCGCGACAGACTGCGTAACACAGTGCGCAACGCGGCCGCGTGCCGGTTTGCGGCTCACGCACGGCACGCGGCCTTCTCGTCGTTCGGGACGGGTGGGGCCGAGCCTAACGTTTCTCGTTCGCGGCGGCCGGGGCGGTGGCGCTGTCCTTCGACGTCGCGCTGTCCTTGGCCGCGCTATCGGTCGCCGTGGGCGCCGACTCCACGAGGCGCGCGGTGCGGATGAAGTCGAGCTTGGGGAACTCCTTCTCCAGGTACGTGTTCCCCTGCCGCATGAGGCGCATCTGGTCGGGGCCGAAGCCCGCCGGCGGGCCGTCGCCGTAGCCGGCATAGAGCGAGTCGACCACCGCCATCCCCTCGATCACTTCGCCCACCGGCGCGAAGTCCATGTCGTCGAGCATGCGGTTGTCGACGAGGTTGATGAAGACCTGCGTCGTGCGCGTCCCCGGGCCGCCCATGGCGAACGACATGCGACCGCGCGTGTTGCTCTGCGCGACGGAGTCGTCGGGGATGGCGAGGTTCTCCCAGGCGGCGTTGACCGCTGGGTCGCCGTGCACGCCGAACTGCACCATGAAGCCGGTGACGGCGCGGAAGAAGCGCGTGTTGTCGAAGAAGCCGCTCTGCACGAGCGAGTACAGCCGATCGACCCCCTTGGGCGCCCAGGCGCGATGTGCCTCGAGGACAAAGGCCCCCTTGCTGGTCTCGAAGCGCACGCGGAACGAAGGCGGCGCCTCGGCGGACGAGGCGGGGGGGAGCCCGACATCGGAGGCTCCCTTGGGCGCCGGCTTGCCGTCGGTGCCGCAGGCGGTGGTCAGGAGCGAGGCGGAGGCGAGGAGCAGGGCGGTGCGACGGACAGAACGCAGCATGACGAGACCTGGCACGAGCAGATGGAGTCGAAGTCCCCGCGAAGTCGGGGAGAGGTGAACGGCTGTGACGAACAACGGTTGGTCGGGCGAAATGGTGTCGAGGAGCGCGCTCTCTCGCCCGGCGTTGGGGTCAGCGTAGCGCCCGTGCGTCGAACCGCGCGATGCGCCCGCCGCTCCCCGAGGCGAAGAAGATACCATCGCGGGCGGCGCGCACCGCGTGATATCCGACGCCGTCGAAGGGGGTCCACTGCATCCCGCCGTTGCGCGAGATGTCGCTCCCCTTTGGCCCCACCGCGATCCCGACGGGTGAGCCGCGGCTGGAGAGAAAGAAAGCGACACCCGAGCGATAGCCGGCAGGCGGATTGGGGGTGATCAGGCGCCACTGGGTGCCGTTGAGCGTGGCCGCCGCGTTGGCACGCGTGGAGTCGTCCTGCGCATAGTGCCCACCGACCACCATGAGCCCCTGTCCCGGGATCTCGGCGACCGAGAAGATCCCCGCCGACGATTCCCCCGAGCGGATCGGCGTGTCGTACGCGATCCACTCGCGGCCGCGGTTGATGCTGCGGTGCAGGCGCGCCACGGCGCCGCCGGTTCCGATCCACGCGACCATCTCGTCGCCCCCGCCCTGCAGGAGCAGCGAACTCCCGCTGGCGGCAAAGGCCGCTTCGCCCGGTGCCGCGACGGGGCGCTGTTCGAGGGGCGGCTCGCGCCACGTCTCGCCGCCGTCGTTGGTGACGAGGAGGAAGAAGCGCCCGCCGATGGGGTCGCCTAACGCCATCCCGTGCTGGTCGTCCCAGAAGTCGATCGCGTCGAGGAAGACCGTCGTGTCGCTCGCTTGGTAGCGCAGCGACCAGGTGCGGCCGCCGTCCGTGGTGCGCCAGATGCGCCCGGCGGTGGCGGCGACGTGCGCCACGCGTGGGCTGCGCGCATGCACCGAGCGCAGGTCGAAGGCCGCCGCGCCGGGGATGGTGTCGAGCGACCAGGTCGCCCCGCCGTCGGTCGAGTGCACGACCGTCCCCTTGCTCCCGCTCGCCCACACGGTGCGTGAGTCCACGACGCTCAAGCCGCGTAGCGACGCCGTCGTCCCACTGTGCAGCGGGGTCCATTGCGCCGGGGCCTCACGGGCGGCGAGGGTGACGGCGACACCGAGGAGGAGGCGACTCGTCAGGCGCTGGACCGATGGCGCGGACGAAGCGGACAAGGCGGGCATGGTGAAATGGCGGGGGAGGGAGGTATCGTGCATGCGTCCCGGCGCGGCCGGCACTCCCGTAATCTCGCGCGCTGGCGAGCGGGGGCAACCGGCGACCACCCGCGTCGTGCCGTGACTCGGCGCGATGTGATTCGGGGCGCAGTGGCACCGCGCTCGATGGCGTGGTGCCACCGTGCACCAGGTCTCGGCGGGGCATCGCACGGCGCGTCGGGGGGGGACCCGTGCCTCGCGGCGACGCACCGGTGAGGTGTCTCGCGTCGACTGCTCCACTCCTTTCACGTTCTGGTCCTCATCATGCCGTCCCTCCTTCGCACGCGGTTCCTCGTCATCGGCAGCGGTGTCGCCGGGTTGCACACGGCGTGGCGGGCTGCGGCCAACGGCGAGGTCCTCGTGCTCACGAAGCGCACGTTGCACGACAGCGCGACCTCGTACGCCCAGGGCGGGATTGCGGCGGCGCTGGGCGCCGGCGACTCACCGGAGCTGCACCGGCAGGACACACTCGCCGCCGGTGCCGCGCTCTGCGATCGCGAGGCGGTCGAGGTGCTGGTGGAGGAAGGGCCGGCGCGCGTGCGCGAGTTGCAACTGGCGGGGGCGGCCTTCGACCTCGGCACCGACGGCAAGCTCAAGCTCGGGCGCGAGGCCGCGCACTCGCGCCGGCGCATCGTGCACGCGCACGGTGATCGCACGGGGGCCGAGGTGGCGCGTACGCTCATCGAGCGCGTGCGGGCCACCAAGAGCGCGAGCGTCCTGGAGCACGCCCGCGTGCTGGAACTCATCGTCGAGAAGGGGCGCTGTGCGGGCGTGCGGGCCAGCGTGATGGGGCAGGCGGTGGAGATTCGCGCCGACGCGACCGTCTTCGCCTCGGGCGGGTGCGGGCAGATCTACCGGTACACGACCAACCCGGTCGTCGCCACCGGTGACGGCTTCGCCATTGCGCACCGCGCGGGGGTGCGGCTGGCGGACATGGAGTTCGTGCAGTTCCACCCCACGGCGCTCGACACCCCGGAAAACCCGCTCGCCCTCATCTCCGAGGCGGTGCGGGGCGAGGGGGCGACGTTGTGCAATGCCGATGGCGAACGCTTCATGCTCGGTCGCCACAAGCTCGCGGAGCTGGCCCCGCGAGACGTGGTGGCGCGCGAGATCTTTCGCGAACGGCAGCGCACCGGCGAGGTCTTCCTTGACGCGCGCAAGATCGGCCCCGGCTTCGTGCAGCGTTTTCCGGGGATCTTCTCGCTCTGCCAGCACCGCGGGATCGATCCGCGTCGCGACCTCATCCCGGTCACCCCGGCGGCGCACTACATGATGGGAGGGATCGTCACCGACCTCGCCGGGCGCTCGTCGCTCCCGCACCTGTATGCCTGCGGCGAGGTGGCGTGCACGGGGGTGCACGGGGCCAATCGCCTCGCCTCCAACTCGCTGCTGGAAGGGCTCGTCTTTGCCGAACGTGTGGCGCGCGACATGCACTCGGCGCCGCGCACCGCCGTTCCGCGCAAGGCGGGGCAGTGGGACGTCCCGCCGCTCTTCGATCGCGGGGCCGCGCAGGTGGCGGCCGACAGCATTCGCCAGTTGATGTGGGACCACGCAGCCATCGACCGCAACGCGCGCGGGCTGCGCAAGTGCCTCAACGCCCTCAACGACATCCACGCGCGTCTCGACGAGGGGATGACCGAGGAGCGCAACATGTGCGAGACGGCGCGCCTGGTCGCGGCGGCGGCGCTGGCGCGGCGCGAGTCGCGCGGCGGGCACTATCGCAGCGATTACCCGAAGGCCAAGGGGGAGTGGCGCGGCAAGCACATCGAGTGGTGAGTCGCCGTGCGATGGTCGCGCGCGTGGATTGACGCGTCGCGCGATTGCCGCGCGCGTGGCTTGACGCGTCGCGCGATTGACGCGCCCGGCGGTTTGACGCGCCGGGCGCGTATCGGTAGGTTCGCCGCATGATTCGCCCCTCGTGCGTGCGCCGGCTCGGCGCGGCGGCACTCGCGCTCTGGTTCGGCATCTTCATGGCCGAATCGGTGATGCTTGGTGCCTGCCCCATGCACGGTGGCGGCGAGGGCGGGGCGGCGCACGCGGAGATGAGCGGGGTGCCGCACGCGGCGATGAGCGCGGCGGCGCACGCGCAGGTGACGGCCGCGACGCCGGCGAGCACGGCGGGGGCGCATCTCCACCACACGGCGGCGCCTAGCGGGGACGACGCCGAGGCGCCGAAGACTCCGTCGCCGTGCGACTGCCTGGCCCAGTGCCTCGGCGGGGCGGTGGTCGCCGTCGCGCCACCACTCCTCACGCTTGACGTGTCGGTGGTGCAGGCGGCATCGGCCGCGGTCGTGCCGGCGGAGCGGGCACCGCGCTCCCTGGCGCCGCACCGCCTCCCCTTCGCCATCCCGCCCCCCGCGGGCGTGCGGGCAGCCTAACGACGATCCCGCGCCCGGGCCCTGCCCTGGCGTGGCGAACGCCCGCACGTCGCGCACCCGCGATGGTGCCGCGTCCCCAGCCGGGGACGACGGCGCTCGTTGCCGGCGACGGAGGGTCATCCCCCGCGTGGTGGCGGGAGAGAGTCGTTGCGAGGCGCCCGCTTCCGATGATTGGACTCGGAATCACGCCGCTCGCCCCTGTGCGCTCGCCCCATTCGTGGCGGTCGGGCGCCTTCACGTCACGCACTCCTGGACGACATGACTCCTGCATCCCTTCGCGTCGCGCGCCTGCGGGCCGTGCGCGCGCTCTCACTTGTCGCACTCCTCGCGGCGCCGGTCGGCGCCGCGCACGCGCAGTCGAGTGCCTCCCAACCGGTCGCCCTGCGCTTTCGAGCGACGGTCGACAACCAGCCGTTTGCCTGCGGCCAGTCGTACTCGGGGATCGGCACCACCAAGGGGACGATCTCCGTCACCGATTTCCGCTTCTACGTGCACGACGTGCGCCTCGTCGACGCCAGCGGGCGCGAGGTCGCCGTCCAACTCGACTCGGACGGACTCTGGCAGTCGAATGGCGTGGCACTGCTCGACTTCGAGGATGGGAGCGGTCCCTGCTCCAACGGCAACGCCGAGTTGCGCGACGTGGTGGTCGGCAGCGCGCCGGCCGGGAGCTACACCGGCGTGCGCTTCACGGTTGGCGTTCCGTTCGACCTCAACCACCGCGACCTCACGCAGCAGCCGTCGCCGCTCTCCCTGTCGCGTTTGTTCTGGGCGTGGAACTCCGGGTACAAGTTCATGCGCATCGACATGAAGTCCGGGCCGACGCAATCGTGGGTCCTGCACCTCGGCAGCACGGAGTGCCTCCCCACCGGGACGCCGTCGACGATTCCCACCAAGTGCGCGTGGGGGAACCGTCCCGAGATCGCCTTCGCATCGTTTGACCTGTCGCGCGATGTCGTTAACCTCGACCTGGCCGCGATGCTGCGGACGGCGAACGTCTCGGTGAATCAGCCGAAAACGGCGATGGGGTGCATGTCGGGGCAGGCCGACTCGGACTGCGCCCCGGTCTTCGCGGCGCTGGGGCTCCCCTTCGGCACCACCAAGGGTGGGGGACAGTGGGCCTTCTCCGTGGCACGCGGCGGTGGGGCGGCGGGCAACGCTCCGGCTGCCGCCCGGTGAGTCCCGTGTCACGCGCGCACACGTTGCGGCTGGCGGCGATCGTCGCGCTCGTGGGGTCGGGCGTCGCCGTCGCCAGTGCGCGACCGTCGATCGCTCGGCCACGCGCGGCGTCGACCGCGGTGGCCGACTACGAGTGGCGGCTCCCTCCTGGCTTTCCGCGTCCGCGCGTCCCCGCCGACAACCCGATGTCGGAGGGGAAGGTCGAGCTCGGGCGGCGCCTGTTCTACGACGTGCGCCTCTCGGGGAACCAGACCTTCAGCTGCGCCTCCTGTCACCAGCAGGCGCGCGCCTTTGCCGATGCCCTGCCACGCGGCGTCGGCTCCACCGGCGAGGTGCATCCGCGTGGCAGCATGTCGTTGGCCAACGTGGCGTACTCCCCGGCGCTCACGTGGGCCAATCCGAACATGAAGCGCCTCGAACAGCAGGCGCTCGTCCCCATGTTCGGCGAGTCGCCGGTGGAACTCGGCCTGGCCGGGAAGGACGACGAGCTGCTCGCCCGCCTGCGTGGCGACGCCGACTACCCACGCCTGTTCGCCGAGTCGTTCCCGAGCGATGCGGCGCCGATCTCGCTGGTGAACATCACGCGTGCCCTCGCCGCCTTCGAGCGCACGCTCATCTCCGGCAACTCGCCGTACGATCGCTTCGAGCGCGGCGACACGTCCGCGCTGTCACCCGCCGCCCGGCGTGGCGCGCAGGCCTTCTTTGGCGAGACGCTGGAGTGCTTTCACTGCCACGGCGGATTCAACTTCACCAACACCGTGGACTTCGTCGGGAAGGGGTTCGTCGAGGTCGAGTTCCACAACACCGGCCTGTACAACCTCCGGGGGACCGGCGCCTATCCGGCGGATAACCCCGGGCTCAAGGAACACAGCGGCGACCCCGCCGACATGGGGAAGTTCAAGGCACCGACGCTGCGCAATATCGCGGTGACCGCTCCCTACATGCACGATGGATCGGTCCGCACGCTGGCGGAGGTGATCGCGCACTACGCAGCCGGTGGTCGCACCGTGCATGCCGGGCCGAACGCCGGCGTCGGGCGTCGCAATCCGTACAAGAGCGGCTTCGTGAAGGGGTTCACGCTCACGCCGCGCGAGCGCGCCGACCTCCTCGCCTTCCTCCACTCGCTCACCGATTCGTCCTTCCTCGCCGATCCACGATTGGCGAATCCCTTCGCCCGTCCGGCGGCCCCAGGCGCGGCCCATGCGGCGCCGAGTGGCGCACCGTCTCGTGACAGGTGATAGTCTTCAACGCCTCACCCCCTCATCCAATGATTCCGACCTTTCGTACTGTATCGCGCATGGCCACGACGCTCGGCCTTTCGCTCGCCGGCCTGCTGGCGGTGTCGCTCCCGATCCGCGGCGCCATTCCATCTGCGAACGCGGCCGCGCTGGCCCCGGGCGTGGCGTCGAGCAACGCCCCGTTCCATCTGCGACTCGAGAAGTCCGAACCGTCCAAGGGGGCGGTGCTCGACGCATCGCCCACCGTGATCCGACTCTTCTTCTCCCTCCCGCCCGAGATGGCCGTGACCGCGATCAAGCTCTCGGACGCGGCCGACAACGCCATCACGCTCTCCGCGCCGCGACGCGGGGCTGGGGCCAAGGACCCTGTCGAGGCTGACGTGAAGCAGGCGCTCGCCGCGGGAACGTACACGGTCTCGTGGAAGACGTCGTCGAAGGACGGTCACCCGATCAAGGGCGACTTCACCTTCACGGTCAAGTCCGCGGGCAACTAGCGGGTGATGGCGCTCCTCGTCGGCGAGACGGCGCAGGCGGTCGTTCGCGCGCTGCTCTTCGCCGGGATCATGGGGGTCGTGGGCGGGACGCTCTTCGCGTACCGCCTCGCCCCCGCGTTCGATGGGGAGGCGCTTCAGGCGGAGGCGCGCGTGGGAGCGAAACGCGTGTTGCGCCTGGCGGGTGTGCTCCTGTCTGTCGTCGTCGCCTGGCGTCTCGTGCAGCAGGCGGCGGCGTTTGCCGATGCCCCAGAGCTGTGGCGGTCGGCGGTCGGGTTGGTCATCACGAAGACGACATGGGGCACGGGGTGGCTCGTCCAGGCCGTGGCCGTTCCGCTCGTCCTCGCCTCGGCGCTGCGCGAGCGGTCGTCGGGCGGCGTGGCGCCGTTCACGTTAGGCGCCGGGCTGCTCGCGCTGGCCGCGTCGCCGGCGCTCTCGGGGCACGCGATCGGGGCGCCGCGCCTCGCCACCGTCGCAGTGGTCCTCGACACGGTGCACGTCGTTGCCGCCGGCGCGTGGCTCGGGACGCTCGCCGTCGTGGCGTGGGTCGCCCTCCCCCTCGCACGACGCGCCCCCGACGGCACCATGCTGCGCGTGCTGGCGCGCTTCTCTCCCATCGCCCTCGCCAGTGCGGCGGCCCTCGCCGCGAGCGGTGTCTTCGCGTCGTGGCTGCATCTCGAGTCGCTGCAGGCGCTGTGGGCCACCGACTACGGCATGATGCTCGTCCGGAAACTCGTGGTCCTCGCCGGCGTGGCCGCAACCGGAGCCTACAACTGGAAAGTTGTCACGCCGCGGCTCACGACCGCTGCCGGGTTGCCGTCGCTCCGCCGGTCGGTGGCCATCGAACTCACCCTCGCCGTCGTCCTGGTCGCGATCACGGCCGTTCTCGTCGCCACCCCCCTGCCGGCCGAGGGGTAGCGCTCGGCGCGGGGGGCCGCGTCGCACGACGGGCTCGGTTCTCGCGACGGCCCGCGGCTCCGTGGTCATCGGCACCGCTGGGCGACTAGATTGCCGCCCATGACTCCCGCGTCGCCTCCTCAGTCCACGACCGAATCCGCCCGCGATCTCGCTGCGCGCATCCGCGCCCTGGCAAGCGAGAAGCGCGCCGTGATCCTCGCCCACAACTACGAGCGCCCCGAGGTGCAGGACATCGCCGACTACGTCGGCGATTCGCTCGGGCTCAGCCGCGAAGCGGCGCGTACCGATGCCGAGGTGATCGTCTTCTGTGGCGTGCACTTCATGGCCGAGACGGCCAAGATCCTCTCGCCCGGCAAGACGGTCCTCCTCCCCGATCTCGGCGCCGGCTGCTCGCTCGCCGATACGATCACGGCCGCCGAACTCATCGCATGGAAGCGGGAGCACCCCAACGCCGTCGTCGTCAGCTACGTGAACACCACGGCGGCGGTGAAGGCCGAGACCGACTACTGCTGCACGTCGGGCAACGCGGTGGACGTGATCAACGCGATCCCGGCCGACCAGGAGATCCTCTTCCTCCCGGACATGTTCCTCGGCGCCCATGTGCGTCGCGTGACCGGGCGCGACAACATCCACGTGTGGATGGGGGAATGCCACGTGCACGCCGGGATCACTCCGCAGTCGCTGGCCCGCCAGCGGGCTGAGCATCCAGGGGCCGAGGTGCTGGTGCATCCGGAATGTGGCTGCTCCACGAACGTGCTCGAAGCGATGTCGGCCGGGGCGATTCCTAACGAGGGAGTCCAGGTCCTGTCGACCGAGGGGATGATCCGGCGTCCGGGGATCTCCCACGCGACGTCGTTCATCGTCGCCACGGAGACGGGGATCCTTCACCGGTTGCGCCGGGCCAATCCCGACAAGACGTTCTTCGCGGCGAGCGATCGCGCGGAGTGCCAGTACATGAAGATGACGACGCTCCCCAAGCTGCTGCTTGCGCTCGAACGGATGCAGCACGAGATCACCGTTCCGGACGATGTGGCGGCGCGCGCGCGGCTGGCGCTGGAGCGGATGGTGAGCATCGGCGGAAGCCAGGCCGCGCATCAGGCGCCGCCCGGGATACTGGGCGAGTAGCCGGAACGGAGGAGCGGGGCCGCCGTTTGATGCCGCGGCCATCGGGGTGCCATCGGGAGGACCAGGAACCTGCACCGGGGGAGAACGCGATGTCGATGCACGAAGACCCCGTGACGCCGCCGCGCCGTGTCACGCCGCTGGATACGCCAAGCATCGATCGGCGGACGTTGCTGCGCTTCCCGCTGCACGAGACGCAGGTCGCGGCCCTGGTGCGCAGCGCCCTCGAGGAAGACGGCGCCTTCAACGACGTCACCACCATTGCCACGGTCCTCAGCGACCGGCGCGCGCGCGCCCGACTGGTGGCGCGCGAAGCCGGCGTGGTCGCCGGGCTCGCGCTCGCGATCGAGGCGTTCCATCAGCTCGATGACAAGGTGTCGATACGCGTCGATGCCGAGGACGGGACGCGGGTGGCGCGCGGCGACTCGATCCTCTTCCTCTCGGGGCATGCACGCGGCTTGTTGTCTGCCGAGCGGGTGGCGCTCAACTTCCTGCAGCGCCTGTCGGGCGTGGCGACGCTCACGGCGCGCTATGTGGACGCGGTGAAGGGGACGCGTGCCCGCATCCTCGACACGCGCAAGACGACGCCGGGGTGGCGTGCGCTCGAGAAGTACGCCGTGCGCTGTGGTGGCGGGGTGAACCATCGCCTCGACCTCTCGTCGGCGGTCCTCATCAAGGACAACCACCTCGTGGCAGTCGAGGGAGACGTGGGCGTCGCCATCCGCCGCGCGCGCGACCTGGTCTCGGCATCGGCCACCGTCGAAGTGGAGTGCGAGACGATCGCCCAGGTGAAGGCCGCCCTCGAGGCGCGCGCCGACATCATCCTGCTGGACAACATGTCGAACGACGAGATGGCGGCGTGCGTCACGCTTGTCGATGCCCGTGCCGTCGTCGAGGCATCTGGCGGCGTGAACCTGGATACCGTGCGTGGCATCGCGCAGACGGGGGTCGATCACATCTCCGTGGGCGCACTCACGCACTCGGCGCCGTCGATGGACCTCGCGCTCGACTTCGAGTAGAGCGTTCGCGCCCCATCCCAGTCCCGCGCCATGCCTGACGAGCCCCGCCCCATCCCGGGCGCCGAATGCTGCCCGGTCTGCGGCTCCGAGAAGCTGCAGGAGCTGCGCTGCAAGGTCATCTGCCTCAACTGCCGGACGATCCTGCAGAGCTGCGCCGACTTGTAGTGACATGGAGGTGCGCGCCCCGTTAGGCGAACGCCGCGACACGACATGGGGCCGTCATGCGAAGCGCCCCGAGATCGCGTGGATCTCGGGGCGCTTCGTCACCTCGGTAGGCGTGGAACCGGGTCGGTCGTGCCGATCAGGGGTTCACCGTGACCGGAACGTTGGTCGTTCCGCTGCCGAAGGAGACGGAGATCGTCGTCGTGCCGGCGACCAACCCCGTCACCATCCCCGACGACGAGACCGTCGCCACGGAGGATTGGAACGACACGAAGGTCGGCGGGCGCGTGGCCCGCAGGATGTTGCCGCTGCCGTCCTTCAGCACCCACGTGAGCTGCACGTTCTGTCCGACCGAGACCGTGATCGGATTGGGCGACACCGTCACCGTCGCTACCTGCGCCGCCACGACCTTGAGCGTGTTGCTCGTCACCTGGTCGAGCGTGAGGTTGATGTTCGCCGTCCCGGCGGTCACGGCCGAGACCACGATCCCCGTCGCCACCGTGGCCACCGATGCAATTGGCGAGTTGTCGTTCAGGATGCCGACGACGCGACCGGTCATCGAGGGGATCACCGCGCCGGTCGAGTCGCGCATCGCCGGGTTGTACTGCTTGGGCGTGTCGCCCACGACCAGCGTATCGGTGGTGGGAGTGAAGGTCACCGAGAGGACCGGGACCAGCGTGACCGTCACCTGCAACGCGGGCGACGAGCGTCCGTCGATGTCGGCGGTGATCGTCGTCGTCCCCACCCCGACGCCCGTGATCAACCCGCTCGCCGAGACGCTGGCGACGGTCGGGTTGTTCGTGAACCAGTTGGCCGTCTTGCCGGGGATCGGCTGGTTCTGGTTGTCCAGCGCCTGCGCGCTGACCTGCACCGACGTGCCCACGCGGAGCAGCTGCGGATTGGACGGCGTCAGTCGTACCGACGACACCTGCGGCGACACGTTGGCCACGGCGTCGTTGGACTTCACGCCATCGACCGTCACGCTGATGCGCGCCGTCCCAGCCCCCGTCCCCGTGACCACGCCCGTGTTGTTGACCGTGGCAACGATCGAGCTGCTCGACAGCCACACGACCTGCCGATTCGCCAGCGACGACACGACCTTCCCCGCCGAGTCGATGACGGTGAGCGTGAGCTGGCGGGTGAGCCCAGTCCCGAGCGCGAAGTTATCCGGATCGATGGTGACCGTCTTGGCCGGCACCTCCGACACGTTGACGGTGAGCGACGCCGTGCGCAGTTCGATCTCGGCGGTGATCGTCGCCGAGCCGACCGCGAGGGCGGTGACGACCCCCTGCTGGCTCACCGAAGCGACCGTGGGGTTGTTGGTGAACCAGGTGACGCTGCGGCCGGTAAGCACACCGCCTGTCGCGTTGCGCGGCGTCGCCGTGATTTGCAGCTGACCGCCGACGCGCATGATCTGCGCGACGGGGGGATTCAGTGTCACCCCGGCGACCGCTTCACGCGCCACCGTCACCACCACGGCGGCCGACTTTCCCTCGACCGACGCCGTGATCGTCGACGTCCCTTCGGTCACCGCGGTCACCAGCCCCGTCGTGCTCACCGAGGCGATGCTCGGGTTGGACGCCGAGTAGGTCACGGTCCGACCGCTGATGGACGAGCCGTCGGCCGCCACCAGCGTCGGGGTGATCTGGCGCTGGTTGCCGGTGTTGAGCGTGAAGTCGCCCGTGTTGAGCTGCACCCGGTCGACCGGGGCGATGATCTTCACCGTTGCCTCGATGAATCGACCGTCGGATGTCGCGCGGAAGAGCCCGAGCCCGATCGTCTTCCCCGCCACGACCCCCGTGGTGGGGTCGACCGTGAAGACGGTCGGCGCCGAGGAGGTGTAGGTGATCTTGCGCCCGTCCTTGATCTCCGTGCCGTTGAGGTCGAAGAGCGTGATGGCGAACGGATTGGCGGACGTCGTCTGCCCCGTATAGAACGAGTCGACCTGCGGGAGGATGCGGAGCGAGGCCAGGGCGATCGGCGGGATGCTCTCGGTGCAGCCCGCAGCGCCCAACCCGGCGACGGCCAGGAGCGCCGCGGAGAGGAGGCGCGAACGGCGCGTGCGGGCACGCAGGGATCGGTCGAAGTCGGAGGTGTGCATTCGATCGGACGGAGTGATGATCCCGGAGGTGGAATCTTGGGGTGGAAGTCGATCGGCGCCCTTGAGCGACACCGAATCGCGCCTCCGCCCCCGACCTCGGGTGAGTATAGCTGGACCGCCCCCCTCGACCATCGCCGAGGTGTGGCAATCTGCTACCCCCTTACGGACGAGCAGGTTGCCGGACGGGATACCGCATTGGAGCAAGCGCGGTGCCAGACCCGGAAAGCTCTGCCGGTTACCGGATCGCCTCGAGCTGGGCGGTGAGCACCGCGGGGTCGCTCGTCGGGACGTCGCAGCGGGCACGTTGGCACACATAGGCCGTCGCTCCCCCCGCAGGCGCGCTCCGCGCGTGCAGCAGCGGGAAGGGGCTCTCAGGCGTGGGGACGCCGCCGGCGAGGACCAGCGAAGGGAGGTACTGTCCCGCCACCACCTCGCGAAGCGAACGGAACGAGGCCGACTCCTCGTCGCCCACGAGCACCACCTCTGTGGCTCCATACAACGCCATGTCGGCCACCCCCAACAGGTGCCCGAAGGCCGAAGGATGCCGCTCGAGCGCGCTCGATACCGAGCGACAGGCCGCGAGCGCGAGCGCCTCCCCGCGCCCCTCGCCCGTCATGACCGAGAGCCGCATCAGGAGATCGGCCATCAGCGAGTTTCCGCTCGGCGTCGCGTTGTCGGTCACGTCGCGAGGCCGGGTGATCAGCGCCTCATGGTCGTTGGCCGTGTCGTAGAAGCGGCCGCTCGCCGGGTCGAAGAAGCGCGCGATCGCCACGTCGGCGATCGCCATCGCGTCTCCCAGCCAGGACGCGTCGAAGGTGAGTGCGTAAAGGTCCAGGAAGCCCAGCGCGACCGCCGCGTGGTCCTCGAGGAAGCCGAACGGCTTCGCCTCGCCGCTGCGCCACGATCGCGCGACGCGTCCGTCCCGCACCATGTGCTCGCGCAGAAACGCCCCGTTGCGCAGGGCGAGCGCCCGGAGTTCCGCATCTCCGAGGATACGCGCGCCGTCGGCGACGGCGCGCAGCATCAACCCGTTCCAGGCGGCGATCACCTTGTCGTCGAGCGACGGCCAGGGACGGCGCGACCGTTCGGCGTACAACGTGGTGCGCGCGCGCTCGACGACCCGGTCGAGCTCGTGCAGCGAGAGCCCGTGGCGTCGCGCCACGACCGACGGGGCGACGGCGACGTGCAGGATCGTGCGCCCCTCGAAGTTTCCGCCGCGCCGTACCCCCCAGTACTCGCGCACGATCTCGGCGTCGCCTCGCAGGAGCGACTCCACCTGGTCGTCACTCCACAGGTAGAACGTCCCCTCGTGCCCCTCGCTGTCGGCGTCGAGCGATGAGTAGAAGCCCCCCTCGGGCGAGGTCATCTCGCGCGTGAGCCAGGTGAAGAGCTGTCGCGTGGTGCGCCGGACCTCGGGTTCCCCCGTCGCCTGCCAAAGGTGAAGCCCCAGGCGAGCGAACAGGGCGTTGTCGTACAGCATCTTCTCGAAGTGCGGCACCAGCCACCGCTCGTCCACGCTGTAGCGATGGATCCCGCCCCCCACCTGGTCGTGGAGCCCCCCGCGTGACATGGCGCTGAAGGTGCGCCGCGCGATGTCCAGCGACTGCTCGGTCCCGGTGCGCGCCCAGTGTCGCAGGAGGAAGTCGAGCGACATCGACGGGGGGAACTTGGGCGCATCGCCAAATCCGCCGTGCTCGGCGTCGAAGCTGCTGGCCAGCGCGCGCGCGGCGCGGTCGAGGATGGGACGCGCCAGCTCGCCCGAGGCGCCGCCCAGCCGGTTCCCCCCCTCGAACAGCTCGCGCAGCTGGCTCGTCGTGCTGGCCACCGAGTCGCGTTTGTTCCGATACGCGTCGCTGATCGAGAGCAGCAGGCGCTTGAACGACGGCATCCCGTGGCGCTCGACCGGGGGGAAGTACGTCCCACCGTAGAACGGCTCGCCGGCCGGTGTGAGGAAGACCGTCATAGGCCATCCGCCGTGACCGGTCATCGCCTGCACCGCCTGCATGTAGATGCTGTCCAGGTCCGGCCGCTCCTCGCGATCGACCTTGATGCAGACGAAGTGCTCGTTCATGAGCGCCGCCGTCGCCTCGTCGGCAAACGACTCGTGTTCCATCACGTGGCACCAGTGACAGGCCGCGTAGCCAATGGAGAGCAGGATCGGTTTGTCCTCGGCAGCCGCTCGCGCCAGCGCCTCGGCTCCCCAGGGGAACCAGTCGACCGGGTTGGAGGCGTGCTGGCGGAGGTAGGGGGAGGACTCGTGCTGGAGGCGGTTGGGCACTGGACGAACGGGACGAGGACGGGAGACGGGAGACGGGAGGAAGGACCCTCGGGCGCCTCGGCGTCGTGATACGCCTGCTAAGCATACGCCGCACACCGGTTGTGCCCCAACTTCGCGCACGGCAGCTTCCCCGCGCACCGTCGAACTCCCGTCTCCCGTCTCCCGTCTCCCGCCTGGAGTCCCATGAGCGATCTGTTGGCCTACCTCGACTCCAACGACGCCCGTTTCCATTCCGAGCTCTTCGAGTTCCTCCGCATCCCCAGCGTGAGCGCCCGCTCCGAACACAACGCCGACGTCGCCACGGCGGCGAACTGGCTGCGCGACCAGATGCAGCGCGCCGGGCTCGACGCGAGCATCCATCCCACCGACGGGCACCCGGTCGTGCTCGGCGAGTGGCGCGGCGCCGGCGCCGGTGCGAAGACCATCCTGATCTACGGCCACTACGACGTGCAGCCCGCCGAGCCGCTCGACCTGTGGGATTCGCCCCCGTTCGAGCCGACGATTCGCGACGGGAAGATCTTCGCGCGCGGCTCGGTGGACGACAAAGGGCAGCTCTACCTGCACATCAAGGCGATCGAGGCGTACCTGGCGGTGCACGGCGCGCTCCCGGTCAACGTGATCGTGCTCGCGGAGGGCGAGGAGGAGGTCGGGAGCGAGCATTTGGCGCCGTTCGTCGAGGCGCACGCCGAGCGCCTCGCGTGCGACGGAGTCGTCATCTCCGACTCGGCGATGTTCGCCCCCGGGCTCCCGTCCATTCTGTCGTCGCTGCGCGGGCTGGCGTACTTCCAGATCGATGTGGATGGGCCGAGTAGCGACCTGCACTCGGGGAGCTACGGCGGGGCGGTGGTGAACCCGGCGATGGCGCTGGCGCGCATCCTGGCCACGTTGCACGACGCGACGGGGCGGGTGGCCATCCCCGGCTTCTACGATGCGGTGCGGGCGTGGGAAGAGTCGGTCCGCGCGCAGATTCGCACGCTCCCGTTCGACGAGGAAGCCTTTCGCCACGAGACCGGCGCATCGGCGTTAGGCGGTGAAGCCGGGTATTCCGTCCTCGAGCGCATCTGGACGCGCCCGACCTGCGAGGTGAACGGATTGCTGAGCGGCTACACTGGCGAAGGGGCCAAGACGGTGCTGCCGGCCAAGGCGATGGCCAAGGTGAGCTGTCGCCTGGTGCCCGACCAGGATCCCGACACGGTCGAACGGCTGCTCAAGGCGCACATCGCCGCGGTGCAGCCGGCGGGGGTGACGGTGACGGTGCGTGCGCTGCACGGCGGCAGGCCGTGGCGCGGCGAACTGGCCGGACCGCTCTTCGACGCGGGGGCCAGGGCGCTGGAGCGGGCGTTCGACCGTGCGCCGGTCATCGTGGGCGAAGGCGGGTCGATTCCGGTGGTACACGACTTCGCGCGCGTGCTCGGCGCCCCGGTGTTGCTCATGGGGTTCGGGCTTCCGGGGGAGAACGCCCACGCCCCTAACGAGTGGTTGAGCGACGCCAACTTCACGGGTGGGATCCGGGCGGCGGCCTTCCTGTGGGAGGAGTTGGGCAAGGCCTGAGCGCGGGGGGTGGGGAGCGGCTCGTGTTGCTGTGATCCCCGTCGTGTTCGCCGAGGACGCCCGGGCGTCCTCAGCGTGGGACAGCGGGGGCGGGGCGGTGGCGCGGGTTCCATCGTAAGTGGCTGATGCGCCGCACGTTATCGTCCGGCCCGGATTCGGCACCGGCTGTGCATACCATGGACTCCGTACCTCACCAGGAGCCACCATGACCCGCACCGTTGTCCGTTCCCGCCCCGTGGCGGTTGCACCTGTCGCGTCGTCGCGCCTTGCCTACGCGTCGCTCGCCCTGCTCGCCCTCGCCGCTCTCGTCCTCGTGCCGTCGCGCGCCCATGCGCAGCGCCCGAGCGTCGCGCGCCTCACGCCGTACGTCGGCTACATGACGTTTGGCGACTACATCGATGGCCCGATCGGGACGCGCATCTCCAACGCCAACTCCGCGGTGTATGGCGTGACCGGGGGGATCGACCTCACGCGCAACGTCTCGCTGGTGGGGAACATCGGCTACACCGACAGCAACGTGCGCGTGGGGCTGCCGATCATCGGTGGGGTCAACATCGCCGACAGCAAGGTGTTGCTGTACGACGGCGGGCTGCAGTTCCGCCTCCCGACCGCGTCTTCGTTAGGCACGGGGATCGCCCCCTTCGTCGAAGTCGGGGCCGGCGCCATTCGCTACGAGGTGCGCACCGGGCCGCTCACCACCAACGCCACCAACTTCGCCGGCAACTTCGGCGGGGGGATCGACCTGCAGGTCAACCGCTCGATCGGGATCCGCGGCGCGGTGAAGGACTACGTCGGCAAGTTCGACTTCAAGGAGGCGACCACCTTCGACCTCAACAGCCGTGTGTCGCACAACGTGGCGTTCACGGTGGGGCTGACGCTGGGCTTCTAGCACGGCGCCAGACCAACGCACGCGAAGGTCGCGAGCGCTCCAGCCACCGCTGGGGCCTCGCAGGAACGAGGGGCGGGGGCGCGCGGTGCGCCTCCGCCCCTCGTGCGCCTGCGATCGTGCGACTCGCGGACAAACGCCTACTTCTTCCACCCCTTCAGGTCGTCCAGCCACACGGGGACGTCGAGGTGTTCCTCCAGCAGTTCGAAGCGGCGCTGCTCCTCGCGCGCGAATCGCTCCTGGTCGGCGTAGAGCCGCTTGGTGATCACCGACGAGTCGAAGCGGTCGTGGGCGGTGGCGGCATCCTTCCAGACGATCGTGTAGCGAAAGTCCCAGCGGTTGGCCTCGCCCGCATGGTTCACCGGCGTCGCGGCCGACATGCTCACGATGCGCCCGAGCTTCTGCTGCTCCAGCAGTACCGGGTAGTGGTTCTTCTTGTATAGCTCGAGCCACTCGGCGGTGTGCCCCCACTTGATCTTGTAGTAGTACTCGACGGCGAAGGGCTCGCCCTTGGCGCCCGCGTCTTGCGCGGCGGCCGAACGGGCGGAGAACGTGAGGGTGGCGCCGATAGCCACGGCGAAGAGGATCCGGATCAGTCGCGTCATGGTCGGATTGGGAAAGGGGACGACGGAATGTATGATGCCGAGTCCGATCCCACCGGCAGGCGCCTCGCGGGGGTGCGTGCGACCTGCCCCGTCGCGCTTCGTCCCGTCCGCCTCCGCAGGCCTCTCATGGCGCCGGGGCGGTCGGATCGCCCCGCCGAGACAACGTTCCCGTCCGCCCCGCGCGTATCGGAGCGGCGAGCAGCCTTTCCACGAATCGGCGCCACGGCCCCGGCGACGATTGGCGAGATCCCCTGTAGCTTGTGGCTGCTTCGGGCCACTGGGTCCGCGCGACCCTGATCACCGTCCAGTCGACACCCTGTGCTCTCCATTTCGATCGCTGCGCTCTCGCTCCTGCTCCCTACCGATCCGCCGGTGGGCGGTGTCTTCAACGGCCGGGCCGGCCAGGTCGACGTCGCGCCGCCACGGCTCGAGCAGAGCATCACGATCGACGGGCTGCTCACCGAGCCGGCGTGGCGCGAGGCGGCGCTCCTCACCGGTTTCTCGCAGTTCCAGCCCACCGACCGGCGCGCGGCGACCGACTCGACCGACGTCCTGGTCTGGTACTCGCCGACGGCGATCCACTTCGGCATCCGGGCCTATGCCCCGCCGGGGGCGACCAACGCGCGCCTCTCCGACCGCGACAAGATCAGCGCCGACGATTACGTGGAGATCATCCTCTCCACCTTCAACGACGGGCGGCAGGCCTTCGTCTTCGGCGTCAACGCGTTAGGCGTGCAGGCCGACGGGACGCTCAACGAGCTGCAGAGCGTGACCTCGAGCGGCAGCTCGGCGACCGCTGCGCGCGCTACCGCCGACCTGAGTGCCAACTTCGTCTACGAGTCCAAGGGGCGGGTCACCGACTTCGGCTACGAGGTCGAGGTCCGGATCCCGTTCAAGTCGCTGCGCTACCAGCCGCGCGACGTGCAGGACTGGGGGTTGCAGCTGGTGCGCAAGGTGCAGCACCTGGGGCATGAGGACACCTGGACACCGGCGCGCCGCGACGCGGCGTCGTTCCTCCAGCAGTCGGGGCGACTGATCGGGCTGCGCGACCTGCGCCGCGGACTGGTGGTCGACCTCAACCCGTCGGTCGTCGCCTTCCAGACGGGACAGCGCAAGGGCGAGGTCGGGTGGGGCTACGTCCCGCAGGGGCCCGAGTACGGCGGCACCGTGCGCTGGGGGGTGACCAACAACCTCACGCTCAACGGCACGGTCAACCCCGACTTCTCGCAGGTCGAGTCCGACGTCGTCGCCTTCCAGTACGATCCGCGCCAGGCGCTCTTCTATCCCGAGCGCCGCCCCTTCTTCCTCGAGGGGATCGAGAACTTCGCCGTCGGCAACAACCTCATCTACACACGCCGCATCGTGCAGCCCGACGTCGCGGTCAAGCTCACCGGAAAGGCGTTAGGCACCAACCTCGCCCTCCTGTCGGCGTACGACGACCGGTCGACGTCGATCACCGGGAATGGGCACCCGATGTTCAACATCCTGCGCGGGACGCGCGACCTCGGGAAGCAGTCGCGCATCGGCGTGACCTACACCGATCGTGTCGACGGCGACGACTACAACCGCCTGCTCGGCTTCGATGGGCGTTTCATCGCCCGCAAGATCTGGTCGCTGGCATGGCAGGGGGCCGTCAGCCGCACGCGCACCAACGACAGTACGGGGGCCCTCGCCCCCCTGTGGGGCGCCACCCTCGCCCGGCAGGGACGCCGCTACAGCTTCTCGGCCCGCATCAACGCCATCGACGAGGACTTCGACGCGCAGGCCGGCTTCCTCTCGCGCGGCGACGTGGTCGACTACATCGTCGCCAACACGTGGACCTTCTTCCGCCCCACCGGCTCGCTGGTGGAGACGTGGGGCTTCACCGTGCGCGGGCAGGGGACGAGCCACTACGACGCCTTCGTGAACGGGCGGGCGTCGCAGGATCGCAAGCTGCACTTCACCTCCAACGCGGCGGTGCGCGGCGGGTGGCGCGTGAGCGGCGCGCTCTTCTTCGAGAACTTCGGCTTCGACAAGGACCTGTACGCCGGCTATCACGTCGAGCGCAACCTGGGCACGCGCAAGGACACCGTCGTCTTCACCGCGGCAGGCGACCCGCGGTTGCACAACATCGACCTGATGGTGACCATCGCCACCCCGGAGTTCTCCAAGTTTTCCGGCGACTTCCAGTACATCGGCGGCAAGGACGAGAACTTCGAGGAGTGGCAGTCGGGGCTGATCCACTTCGTCACGGCCAACCTGCGCTACCGCCCCACCGACCAGCTTCGCATGGAGGGGCAGTACCAGCACCAGGAGTTCAACCGCTGGACCGACGGGACGACGGTCAGCATCCGCAAGGTCCCGCGCCTCAAGGTCGAATACCAGGCGTCGCGCTACATCTTCTTCCGGATGATCGGGCAGTACGACACGCAGGAGAAGCTCGACCGCCGCGACGACGGGCGCACCAACGATCCGCTGCTCTTCAAGAACGCCGATGGCAGCTTCACGCGCCTCGCCGGCTTCAAGCGCAACCGCGTCCGCGCCGACTGGCTCTTCTCCTACCAGCCGACGCCGGGGACGGTCTTCTTCCTCGGCTACGGCAGCTCGATGGACGAGCGCGAGCCGCTCAAGTTTCGCGACCTGCGCCGCACGGCCGACGGCTTCTTCGTGAAGTGGTCGTATCTCTACCGGCTGTAGGAATCCCGCCGGAGACCGGAGGGTGAAACGGCGCCGTGCGGCGCCGTTTCACGTTTCTGCGGCGCCCTACGGCTTCTTCTCCGCCTCCACCACCACCGGCAACTCCGCCTTCTTGCTCCACTCCTCGAACGAGCCGTCGAAGATGCGGGCGTTGTAGCCCAGGCGGCGGGCGGCGAAGTACAGGAGCGAGGCCTGCATCCCGATGTGGCAGTAGGTCACCACCGTGTCTCCCTGCTTCACGCCGGCAGCCGCAAACAGCCGGCTCAGCTTGGGCTCGTCGCGCAGTTGCGTGAGCTCGCCGGTGAGCTGCGAGAAGGGGATGTTGGCCGCGCCCGGGATGTGCCCCGCCCGCGGCATCTGGCCCGGCGAGTAACCGAGGTAGAACTCCGGAGCGCGGGCATCGAGGATGCGCACGCCGCTGGCGCTCGTGTTCTGGCTTACCCAGCCGATGTCGGCGATGACCGAGGCGTCGACGTTAGGCGTGAAGCTCCCCCGCGTCACGGCCGGGGCCTCGCGCGAGATCGTGCGGCCGGCGTCGCGCCACGCATCGATCCCGCCGTCCAGCACCGAGACGCGCCCCTTGAGCCCCAGGTAGTCCAGCGTCACCAGCAAGCGCGCCACCTGCAACGGCTGCCCGTAGATGACGAGTCGGTCGCCATCGTTCACCCCGACGGCCTCGAGCGCCGAGTCGAGTTGGGCCAGGGGAGCCATCTGGCTGCTCAGCCCCTCGAGTGTCGGCGCGTAGGTCGCAAAGGGGAGCAGTCGTGCCCCGGGCACATGTCCCGCATCATACTCCGGGCGCGTCGACGCCGCGTGAATGATGACCTGTCGGGCGTCGGTGAGGTGCTTGGCGAGCCAGTCACCGGTGACGACGAGCGGCACCGCGGCGCTGGGGCGCCCCTGTGCAGGCGTGGGCGAAGGGGCAAGCGCGGAGACGAGCGCCAGCGCGGTGGCGGCGAGGAGGGGCACACGGATCATCAGGGCGATCTCTCTGGCAGAAGCGGGAAGGGAGCAATAAGGTAGCTGGCGTCTCCACGTGGCAAGTCGTCGCGGTGGGACACGACCCTCGCAGCGTGGACGCATGCATCGGCACGGGATGGTGGGACGAATCGATTTCACAGGCGGCGCGTCGCGGCGCGCCGGTCTTCTGGTGGCGACGGTCGTCGTCGCCACCAGCATCCTCGCATGTTCCCCGCAGGCCGAGGTCGCGCAGTCGACCGACTCGGCGGCCGGCACCGGCGGGGCGCCCAAAGCGGCGCAGCCTGCGCCGACGGGGGTGGCGAAGGCGCCCTTCCGTCTCCCGGACGAGTCGGAGATTCGAGACACCGTCATTCTGGCCTCGGTGCGTCGCGGGCGCGCGCTGCTCACGCACACGCGCGATTCGCTCCCCGACCATGTGGGGAGCGCCCTGGTCTGCACCAACTGCCATCAGCAATTCGGTACGCTGAAGAACGGGATGAGCTGGGTCGGGGTGTACGCGCGCTTCCCGCAGTATCGCAGCCGAGCCGGTGAGACGCAGATCATCGAGGATCGCGTCAACGACTGCTTCAAGCGCTCGCTCAACGGCACGCCACTCGATCCCGCCTCGCGCGACATGCGCGATATCGTGGCCTACATGGCGTTCCTCTCCACGGGCTATCCCGTGGGAAGCGAGACTGAGGGGCAGGGACTGCCGAAGATGGAACCGCTCGTCGGCGACACGGTGAGCGGCGCTGCACTCTTCGCGGTGCGCTGTGCGCGCTGCCATGGCGTGTCGGGCGAAGGAACCCCCATCGCCCCGCCCACGTGGGGGCCGCGGTCGTACAACGTCGGGGCCGGCATGGCGCGGGTGCGCACCGCCGCGACCTTCATCAAGCACTGGATGCCGCAGGACTCTGCCGGGGTGCTCACCGCGCAGGAGGCGTTCGACGTCGCGACCTTCATCGATACGCGTCCGCGCCCCGACTTCAAGGGGAAGGAAAAGGACTGGCCGCATGGCGACCCGCCCCCCGACGTCGCCTACGCGACCGATGCGGCACGTCGGAAGGGCGCGGCCAGGCAATAGCCCGGCGGTCGCGCGCCAACGCATGCGTCGTGGCGCGGACTCGTTAGGGCGTGGCCGCGTACTGCGCGCGATCGCGATCGGCGAGTGCCTTGACCCGGTCCATCACGGCGTCGGTAATCTGCTTGTAGGTGCTCCCCTTGCCGGGCATCGCGAGGTAGTCGTCGAGCGCCATCGGTGCGTCGAACCAAACCCGGATGGGTTCACCGCCGCGCCAGTTGCGGCGCAGCTGGTTGGCGAGGTCGTTGTCGAGCCCCGCGATGAAAGTGGGGATGACGATCGGGCGTGCGGCGTGGATGATCTTCCCCGTCCCCGGCTGGAAGCGCATGAACGAGTACGGGTCGGGGTTGAGGTTGCGCCCCCCCTCGGGGTGGATCCCGAGGATGTTCCCCGGCCCGCGCGAGCAGAGGTCGACGAGGATGTCCAACGCATACCGATCGCTCACCCCGTGCGTGGGGAGCGCGAAGAGCGGGGGAAACATCGACCAGAAGGCGAAGAGCTGGTTGAGCGCCAGCCCGGCCAGCGACTGGTAGTAGAACTGTCCCACGACCGGGAAGTACAGTCGCTTGCGCCCCCGAAGTTCGCGGTGCAGCAGGCTCGAGACGACGAAGAGGTCGAAGTACGATCGATGGTTGGCGACGAAGAGCAGCGGGCCGCGAGGAAAGGCATCGCGCACATGCTCGAAGCCGTCCACGCGCAGGAGCTTCCCGGTCGCCAGGGCAATCCACGTGGCGCCGATCGCACGCTGGCACCAGGTCCACGCCCCCTTGAGCGGTTCGCGATTCATGCGCAGCGCCACCTCGACGTGCATGCGCTCGAGCGGCGCCAGCGTCTCGCGCACCTCGCGCGGCAACGGGGCGTCGACCAGCGGGGGGCGCGTCGGACGGGAAGGCCCCTCGGGAGTGTCGGGCACTTCCGTCACGATGCCGCCTCGCGCCAATGCGGGGCCAATTCGCGTCTGGCAGAGCTCGGCTTCGGTGTGCAGCTTGTCCCGCGCGTCTGGCGATCGCCGCCGTCGCTCGACGCCGGGCGCCGGGCGACGAGCCTGGTGGGCGATGGGTGAGCGGGGCGCGTGGGGCCGCGGAGCTCCCCGGATCCGGCGGTCGTGCTGGGTGACATGGCAGGGAAGGGTGTCGAAGGCGCCGGTGGATGGGAAGCGGGGAGATCGATTTCGCAGGGCAACTGCCTGGAGGATGTGGTGATCGAACTGTTTGAGACGGACGGCGCGTGGTGGTGGACGGCGTGGTACGCGTTGCTCTGGATCGGGGTCCTCCCCTTTGCCACCCTCCTCGTCTACACCTTCGTCCGGGTCACGCCGGCGCGGAGCGGCGAAGAAAGCACGTGGCTCAACGGCGCCGTGCTCTTGGCGTTCGTCGTCCTCGTCGTGACATCGTTGGCGAGCGCGCTCCTGTACGCGCACGCACAGCCCGGGCACACCTGGTGGACCTACCTGCTCTGGCTGGCGATTCACTTCGCCTGTTGGACCTTTCTCGGCTCCGGGGTCGTCTTCGCGTCGCTGCAGGCATTGGCTGCGGGGCCTCGCGTGTGGCTGCGGCGCCTCTCAGCGCTGCTCGCGGTGGCCGGCGTGTCGCTCTTCCACTTGGCGTCACTCTTCGCGACCGCGACCTTCAGGGGTCGCCTGTAGGGAGCTGGCGGGTCCCGGCAAGGTGGCGCGGCGCCCGGCCTCCGGGCGGACCGCCCGAGTTAGGCGTCCACGCTCCTTCCCCTCTTTCGGATTCGCCGATGTCCGTCGTCGCCCTCCTTGGGGCCGCCCTCCTGCAGGGCGCGGTCTCCCAGCTCCAGGCCCCGCAACCGGCCATGCGCGACCCGGCCTATGCCGCCGATGGGCGCCTCGCGGTCAGCATCGATGGCGACGTGTGGGTGCAACAGTCGCCCGGCCGTGACGCGAAGTGGCGTCGCCTGACGAGTGGTGCGGCGTGGGATCGCGAGCCGGCGTGGGCGCCGGACGGACGGTCGATCGTCTTCACCTCCGATCGTGCCGGAGGGCTCGACCTGTGGCGCGTGACGTTGACGGCCGACGGTGGGGGACCACCTGAGCGCGTGACGACCGATGCGGCCGACGAGATGGAGGCGACGGTCGGGGGCGACGGGACGATCGTCTTCACGCGCGGGCGTGGCGCGCGCGCGAGGCTGTGGGTGCGCGATGCGGCCGGGGGCGAGCGACGGCTGACTACCACCGAGCTGGGCGAGCGGTGGGCGACGCTGTCGCCCGACGGCACGCGCGTGGCCTACGTGCAGCTGGCGGACGGGGCTCGTCGCCTGCGGGTGCGCGCCCTGTCCGGGCCATCGGCCGACAGTGTGGTCGTGGGAGACCGGGGCGCCGAGCGCCCCACGTGGGCCCCCGATGGCGAGCGCCTGGCGTTCGCGGCCGCCTCGCCGCGCGGGGGGATCTACGTGGCGCCGCGCGATGGGCGCTACGTGAACCTGGTGACGCAGCGGCGCGGCGCCCCGGCCTGGTCGCCGGACGGGCGGGCGCTGGTGGTCGCCGAGGCGGAGGGGGACGAAGCGGGCTACAACGGCGACCCGCGCCGGCTCCCGGATCGAGTCGCCGAGTCGTTAGGCAACGTGGCCCGGCTGCACTGGATCGAGGCGCCGGCCGCGCCCGACGTGCAGCTGGCGACGGCGACCGCGCCCGCCGTCGAGGACCGTCCGGCGCGTAACGCCGAGCTGTTCGATCGCATCTGGGCTCGGCTCGACCGCCTGTACTTTACCGCGCCCGCCGCCGCCGCCCGGCGCGTGATGTGGGCGGCGTTGCGCGACCGCTACCGCCCGCGGGCGATCGCCGCCGGCAGCGACCTCGACGTCGAGCGCGTCGTCCACGCGATGCTGATGGAACGCCCCACCTATCGGGACGAAGCCTCGGGGCGTGCCGCCGTGGCGAGCGCGCACCCGGTGTCGACCGCGGCCGGCCTCGAGGTGCTCGCGAAGGGGGGCAACGTCGTCGACGCGGCGGTGGCGACCTCGTTCGCGTTAGGCGTGGTCGAGCCGGACGCCAGCGGCATCGGCGGCTACGGCGAGATGCTCGTCCACCTCAAGGGGATGGATCGCCCCGTCCTCTTCGAGTTCATGGCGCGCGTCCCCGAGGAGGGCGGACTCTCCAACGCGTCGTTGCTCCAGGATGGGCGCTACCCGTCCGACGGCCCGGTGCTGGCGATGGTCCCGGGAACCGTTGCCGGCATGCATGCCGCGTGGAAGAGGTTCGGCAGCGGCAAGGTCGCATGGGCCGACCTCCTGGCCCCGGCCATTCGCGCGGCACGCGACGGTTACGAGGTGAGCGACGGGCTGGCGACCACGCTCTGGCTGGAGCAGGGGCGTTTCACCAAGTACGAGGGGAGCCGAGCCCTCTTCTTCCGCGACGGCCAGCCGATGGTGGCCGGCGATACGGTACGGAATCCCGACTTGGCGTGGACGCTGGAGCAGATCGCCAAGGCGGGGGCCGACGGCTTCTATCGCGGCGAGGTGGCGCGCCGCCTCGTGCAGGACCTGCGCGGCAAGGGGAACGCCGTGCGGCTGACGGACCTCGCCCGCTATTTCGCCCCCGAGCGCGAGCCGGTGGCCATCACCTATCGCGGCAACACCATCTACTCGAGTGCCCCGCCCGCGAGCGGCGGCGCGATCCTCGCCGGGCAGCTCAACAACCTCGAGCGCTTCGGCGTGCCGCGCCCGCTCACCGACGACCCGGCGTCGCTGCACGCGATGATCGCGGCCTGGCAACTCGCCCCGTCCGGGCGCGGCCGCATCGCCGACCCTTCGCTCTGGCCCGTGAACACGGAGCCGTTCACCAGCAAGGACACCGCCGCGGTGCGATGGCGCTGCTTCTCGCCCACGCGCGCGGTCGATCCGTCGATCTTTCGCGGCGACACGCTGCAGTGCGCGTCACCCGCCGGCGGCAAGTCGTTACGGCACCTCCGGTGCGGCCGGCGACGCCACGCCCCCTGGTGCGTACGCGACCACCGCCGGACGCGATGAGTGCGCGGGGCTCGACCATGCCGACGGAAGCCCGTGCCGCCCGCAGGGGACCACCGCCTTCACGGTCGGCGACGCCGACGGAAACCTCGTCGCGGTCACGCAGACGCTGGGGACGTGGGGAGGGAACTTCTACGTCACGCCGGGGCTCGGCTTCCTCTACAACGACAAGCTGACCTCCTACGGCACCGACCCCAGCCAATACGGGGCGCGACTTCCGTTTGCGCGCCACGGCAGCACCCTGGCCCCCTCCATCGCCTTCCACGGGACCGGCGCGGCCAAGCGCCCCTGGTTCGCCGTTGGCGCTGCCGGGAACGCCTGGATCAACTCCGCCGTCTATCAGGTGATCGTCGGGACAATCGACCTGGGGTTGGGGCCGCAGCGAGCGCTGGAACTCCCGCGCTTTCTCCCCGGGCAGCGTTCAGGGCCGGGGGGGCGCGAGTCGGTGATCGACATCGAGGATGGCTTCTCCCCCGACGCGATTGCCGCGCTCCGGGCGATCGGCTATCGATTTGACGTCGTCTCGCTCAAGGGCGAACTCCGCATGGGCTACGGCTCGGCCGTCATGATCGACGGCCCGCGTATCCGTGGCGGCGGCGACCCGCGCCGGGCCGGAGTCGCCGGCGCGATCGACGGCACGCGCTGAACGGTGCGCTGAGCGGTGGTCGGCAACGTACACTGAAGCGTGCGCTACGCCGCACCGGCGCTCGTGCCGCTGCACCTGACGACCACTGGTGTCACGACACCGAGATCATCGGACCACGACCGGACCCACGACAGGATGGACACTCGATGAGCGACCGCAGCAGCAACGACCGAGACCGGCTCGACAAGAGCGACGCCGAGTGGGAGGCGACGCTCACGCCGGAGCAGTATCGCGTGATGCGGGACAAGGGGACCGAGCGCGCCTTCACCGGGAAGTACTGGAACACCAAGACCCGCGGCGTCTACAAGTGCGCAGCGTGCGACCAACCGCTCTTCTCGTCCGAGACCAAGTTCGATTCCGGGACCGGATGGCCGAGCTTCTACGCGCCGGTGGCCCCTGACGCCGTCACGACGGAGACCGACTACACCCACGGCATGATTCGCGTGGAGGCGCTCTGCTCGCGCTGCCACGCGCACCTGGGACACGTCTTCAACGACGGGCCCAAGCCGACCGGGATGCGCTTCTGCATGAACTCGGTCTCGCTCGCGTTGGAGGAAGACGGGAAGACGGGACGACGGGACGACGAGTGACGGCTCGCGAGACGGAGCCCGTGCGAGAGTCGGCGCGCGCCGTTTGCTCCTTCTGCCGCAAGGCGTTCGAGCGGGAGGACGAGCAGATCGTGCACTACGCGCATGGCGAAGTGGCCGGCGTGTATCACGACTGGTGTCGCCCGGATCGGCGACGGTCGGGGTGCGGGGCTTCGGCGTGTAGATAGAAGACGGGAAGACGGGAAGACGAGAAGACGAGATAACGACCCTGGGGGTGCCAGCACTCGCGTGCCGACACCCCCAGGGTTCTTGCTGTCCCTCGTCTTCCCGTCTTCCCGTCTTCCCGTCCTCCCCTAGAGCCCCGCGAGCAACGCGTCGTTGTTCGTGGTCGCCGCGATCCGCTTGATCAACCACTCCATCGCGCTTTGCGGCGGCATCTGTTGCAGCCCGCGGCGGAGCGTGTAGATCGCGTCGAGCTGTCCTTCCTTGTAGAGCTTCTCCTCGCGACGGGTGCCACTGGTCGCGATGTCGAAGGCGGGGAAGATGCGCTTCTCGGCGAGCGAGCGTTCGAGCTTGATCTCGCAGTTGCCGGTCCCCTTGAACTCCTCGAAGATCACGTCGTCCATGCGCGAGCCGGTCTCGACGAGTGCGGTGGCGATGATCGTGAGGGAGCCGCCGCCATCCTTGGGGTGCACGGCGCGGGCGGAGCCGAAGAACGCCTTGGGCTTGGCCATGGCGCTGGTGTCGAGACCGCCGGACATCGTGCGGCCGGAGCCACGCTCGGCGGTGTTGTGCGCGCGGGCCATGCGGGTGAGCGAGTCGAGGACGATGACGACGTCCTTCCCCATCTCCACCATGCGGCGCGAGTGCTCGAGCACCATCTCGCACACTTCGACGTGGCGCGGGGCGGGCTGATCGAAGCTGGAGGCGATGACTTCGCCCACGCCCCACGAGATCGCCTCGCTCACTTCCTCGGGACGTTCGTCGACGAGGAGGATGAGCAGGACCGCGTTGGGATGATTGATCGCGATCCCTTCGGTGATGGCGTGCAGGAGCATCGTCTTGCCGGCGCGTGCCGGGGCGACGATGAGGGCGCGCTGACCGTAGCCCACCGGAGCGACAAGGTCGATGGCGCGACGGGTGAGCTCGGGCCCTCCCTTGGCCGGGCGACCGGTCTCCAGCGTTAGGCGGCGTTCGGGGTATGTCGCGGTGAGCGACCCGAAGTCGGGGCGGCGCACGAGGTCGGCCACCGGAACGCCGTTGAGCTGCGTCAGGTCGATGACGACGTTGCGCCCGCGATTGTCGCGCCCGGTCGTGGCCGCGAGGAGGTCGCCGCGGCGCAGCGTGTACTGGCGCACGACCTGCGGCGGGATCCATGCGTCGCCGTGGTCGGCGAGGTAGCTGTTCGCCGCGCGGCGAATGAAGCCGCCGTCGCGCGAGGCATCGAACCAGCCGACCGTCTCGCCGTCCGCTACGACCGGCAGTTGTGGAGGAGGTGGCTGGCCTTCCCGCTTGCCGCGGCCATGGCGCCGGCGATTGCGCCGTCCGCCGCGGTTGCCGCCGCTGTCGTCATCGCGGCGCTGGAAGTCCTGGCGCGGCTGTCGCTCGTTGCCTGGTTGGCGCTCGTTGCCCGGCTGGCGTTCGTTGCCCGGCTGGCGTTCGTTGCCCGGTTGCGCCTCGCGGGGAGGCGGTCCGTCGTAGTAGGCGCCACCCTCGTCACCACCGCGTGGCGGTGCGTCTGCCCGAGTGCCGCTGTCATCGCCCGAGGCGCCGCGGATTTCGCGCACTTCGCGCGACGGTGGTGCGCCGTCGCCGCCGTCCGCTCCGCCGCTTTCGCCAGGTGCGCCGTCGGCGTCACCATCACGATAGGGATTGGGTTCGGCGTACGGCTCGGCGTTTTGCTGGCGCTTGTTGGACGGTCGCCGGCCGCGACGAAAGGGGCGTCGACGTTCGGTCATGCAGCGGATTGGTGTGGGGGTGAACGGGCGAGCCAGCGGCACGGCCGCGCGGCATCGCAACTTGGGACTGGTGCCTGACGAATTCGATCGGGGTGCACGATGCGCGTGAAGCGCACAGCGCTGGCGGAGCGGGAGTCCGGCTTTCGAGCTGAGAGGGACGACTCGTGCGAAGCATCGCACGGACCGCGTTGTCATCGAACGGCGCGGAAGACTCACGCGTGGCCGACAACCACTTTCCCATCTTCGCGATCACTTCTGGCCACTGTCCCGGCGAGGAGCCGGGCGACTGAAGCAGCCGATGCGACGCAGCACCTGCGGGCGAAACCGTGTCTCGCCTGCGGATGCCAAGAGTATCGCACGGGTCCGCGATTCGCGCAAGCAGCGCGAGCCGCGACTTCCCTCCCGCCCCTACTGACCGTCCGACCCCTGAGCGCGCAACACACCCTTACGAAACAGGGGCGCCACCGATCCCCTCGATGGCCCGCGACACCTCGATCACCCGGCGGCACAGCTCCACCATGCGCTGCACCGACGCCAGATGCTCGGGCGTGAGCGGCTCGAGCTCCAGCAGCTGTGCCTCGGCGAGCAGCGCGGCGAGCGGATTGTTCAGCCGGTGCTGCAGCCCCGCGGCGATCTCGCCCGCGGCCACCAGCGCGCGGAGTCGATGCAGGGAGGCTACGATGGCCGCGGCGCGTGGCGACGACTGCTGCGCCGCCGCGGTCGCCATCACCCGCCCTAACGCATCGGGGAGTTGGAGCGCGACCTCCGACTCGGCGAGCACGGCTTCCACGCCGAGTCGCGACGATTCGTCGCGCGCGACGGCGGACGGTGACTCCACGACGAGAATGATCGGCCCCTCGTAGCCGCGCGCCCTGAGCTCGCGCACGAGCGAGAGGGCCATCGAATAGAGGCGCCCCACTGCGAGGATGACGCAGTCGGCATCCGGCGTGCTGCGCACGATCGACGTGTCAGCAGCGTCGACGCGCGCCGTCGGGAGGAGCGTTGCGACGGTCGTCTGCAGCGCCGCCGACGCCTGGATGTCGGTGGAAATGCAGACCAGGCGCAACGGAACATCGGCACTGGCCTGCGGCGTTGTGACACCCGCGCTCGTCGTCAGCGGCGTCCTCATGCGCGCGCGAACCTCCCCGCGTACCTTTCGCCCATGACCGCTCCCAGCTCCGGATTCTCCAGCGAACTCGCCACTGCTGTCGCGGAATATCGCGTCCACGGCAACATCGCGCACCTGAAGCAGCACCTGGAGTCGCTCGCTCGTGCGGCCACCCCCGATGCGGTGATCGTGGCCGCCGAACCGTACAAGGACGATCCGGAGATCGTCGCCCCCCTGTACGAGGCGGTGGTGGAGGCGCAGCCGGACAACGCGCGCGCCCTGGTGATGCTGGCCAACGCGTACTGGCTCCTCGGACTCGGCCCCGACGTGGTCGCCGGGCTCGCCAGCCGCGCGATCGCCGCCGATCCGGCCAATCGCGGTGCATGGCACCTGTGGGCGCTGGCCGAGTCCGATCCGCGCCAACGCGTCGGTCGCTGGCAACAGGTGGTGGCACGCTTCCCCGGCGACGACCTCGCCCTGGCCAACGTCGCCGACAACGCCACCGGCGTGGCCGGGAACGAGCAGGACTACGACATGCTCGACCTGGCCGTCGCCTCGTACGAGTCGCTGCTCGAGCGGGCGACCGAGCCTTCGCAACGGCAGGCACTCGATACGGCGCTCAAGGCGCTCAAGGGGTGGAAGTTCTAGCGGTCTGAGGGACGAGCCGAGAAACCTTCGGTGGGGGGTGACGTATCTAAAGACGCAGACGTCCCTCCCCCCGAGACTCCATGTCGCTCCGCGCCTCGCTCGTCGCGCGCTGGCAGTCGCTTCGTGCGGCCTTTCGCCGCGACCCGCTCGTGCCACTCGGCGCCGACCTGCGCCGGCATTGGCGCGCCTCGCTCGTCGTCGGCACGCTGGTGGTGGGGGCGGTGGTCTTCGATGCGTGGGTGTACAGCTGCGGCTTCAATGGCTGCCCCACGCCGGCCGCGATCAAGGCGTTCCAGCCGCCCGAGGGTGGGCGGGTGCTCGACCGCAACGGGCGCCTGATCGGGCGGCTGACGCTGGTCAAGCGTGTCAACGTCCCGCTCACGCGCGTCCCTGAGCACGTGCGGCAGGCCTTCATCGCCACCGAGGATCGCCGTTTCGCCTCGCACGAGGGGATCGACTGGCGCGGATTTGCCCGTGCCGTCACGCGCAACGTGCGTTCGCTCGACGTGCGGGAGGGGTTCAGCACGATCACGATGCAGGTGGCGCGCAACACGTTCATGGCGGAACGGGAGGCGCTGCAACGCTCGTTAGGCCGCAAGCTCATCGAGTTGCGCCTGGCGCGCCTGCTCGAGCGTCACCTCACCAAGGACGAGATCCTCGCGCGCTACCTCAACGTCATCTACCTCGGCAACGGGGTGTACGGCGTGGAGGGGGCGAGCCGCGACCTGTTCGGGAAGCACATCGACGAGGTGACGATCGCCGAAGGGGCGATGCTGGCGGCGCTCCCCAAGGGCCCGTCGCTCTACACCCCGCGGCGCAACCGCGCGCGGGCGCAGGATCGGCGCGACCTCGTGTTGCGCCTGATGCGCGAGGAGGGGTACCTCGACGAGATCGGGATGGTGGCGGCGCGCGCCGAGCCGCTGGAGATCGCCCGCCGGGAGTGGTCGCCGGCGCAGCCCAACGAGTCGTACGCCCTGGACGCGGTACGGGCGGCGGTGGATTCGGTGCTGCGCGTGTCCGGCGAGCGGATGTCGGAGCTGACGGTGCACACCACGCTCGACCTCACCGCCCAGCAGTCGGCGGAACGCGCCGTGCGCACGCACGCCGATCGCATCGAGCATGAGACGTCGTGGACGTGGGAGGGTGAGGATCATCGTCGCCTGCAGGGGGCGCTGGTCGCCCTCGATCCGCGCACGGGTGACATTCGCGCGCTCGTCGGCGGGCGCCGCTACGAGCGTGGTGGCTTCAACCGGGCCATCGCAGCGAAGCGGCAGCCGGGGTCGGCGTTCAAGCCGTTCGTGTATGCCGCGGCGTTGACCGCCGGCTTCACGCCGGCCACCATCGTCGACGACGATCCGGTGTCGGTCGAGACGGGGCGCGACACCTGGACGCCGGCCAACTACGGCGATGAGTACCGCGGACGCGTCACGCTGCGCCAGGCGCTGGCGCAGTCGGCCAACGCGGCGACGGTGCGCGTGTCGCGCGCGGTGGGCGAGGGGCGGGTGGCCGACCGGGCGCGCCAGAACGGGATTGCAAGCCGGCTGCAGGCGGTGCCCTCCATCGCGTTAGGCGCGGTGGAGGTGACGCCGCTCGAACTGGTGGCGGCCTACGCGCCCTTTGCCAACGGGGGGCTGCGCGTGACCCCGCGCCTGGTGCGCCGCATCGAGCGGTCGGACAAGAGCCTCCTGTGGGCCTCGGTGGTGACGACGTCGCCGGTGATGGACCCGCGCGATGCCTTCCAGCTCACCTCCATGCTGCGTTCGGTGGTCGACGAAGGGACCGGTCGTGCCGTGCGCGCGGCGGGGATCACCGGGCCGGTGGCCGGGAAGACCGGGACGACCAACAACGGGACCGACGTCTGGTTCGTGGGCTACACGCCGACGATGGTGGCGGGGGTCTGGTTCGGCTACGACACGCCGCACACGTTAGGCGACGCGGCCAACGGCGGGCGCTACGCAGCGCCGGCGTGGGCCGACTTCTATCGCCGCGGCTGGAAGGAGCGCGCCAACACCGCCGCCTGGAAGGCCCCCGACGGGCTCATCGCCCGCGAGATCGACCCCGCGACCGGACTCCTGGCCGAGGAGTGGTGCGACTCCCGCCGCCGTGAGTGGTTCAAGCCCGGGACCGAGCCCACGGAGTCCTCCTGCGAGATGGCGCACGACGACGACGAGTGGATGCGCGACGTCGAGAGCGAGGTGGGCGAGAAGCTCGCGGACCTCTTCCGGCGCATGATCCGCAGGCGCCTGTAGGGCGGAAGACGGGAAGACGGGAAGACGGGAAGACGAGTGGGGGCGGTGCACGCCTCCAGCGGCCGTTAGCTTTCCCATCTCGTCTTCCCGTCTTCCCGTCTTCCCGTCTTCCCGTCTTCCGTGGTTCGCATGTCTCGCATTTCCCTCGATGCCATCGCCCGCGCCGCCCGGGAGATCGACCCGGTCTTCCGGCAGTCGCCGCAGTATCGCCCGGAGTCGTTAGGCGAACGACTGGGCGTCGACCTCGTGGTCAAGGTCGAGACGGTCAACCCGATTCGCTCGTTCAAGGGGCGCGGGGCCGACTTCTTCGTGCGCGAGCTCGGCGACCCGACCGTGCCGCTCGTCTGCGCGTCGGCGGGGAACTTCGGGCAGGGGCTGGCCTTCGCGGCGCGCCGCGTCGGGCAGCGGCTCGACGTCTTCGCCTCGGAGGTGGCCAACCCGCTCAAGGTGGCGCGCATGCGCGCCTTCGGGGCCACGGTGCGCCAGGTGGGGCGCGACTTCGACGCCGCCAAGGCGGCAGCGAAGGAGTGGGCGGCGGCGCAGGGCGCCTTCTTCGTCGAGGACGGGCGCGAGGTCGCCATCTCCGAGGGGGCCGGGTCGATCGCCGTAGAGCTGGCGGCGTGGCCCGACCCGTTCGACGCGGTCGTCGTTCCGTTAGGCAACGGGGCACTGCTCTGTGGCGTCGCGACCTGGCTCAAGGCGCACGCCCCCGCGACGCGCATCATCGGCGTCTGCGCCGAAGCGGCGCCGTCGATGGAACGCAGCTGGCGCGCCCGTCAGCCGCTCGAGACCGAGCGTGCCGATACGATCGCCGACGGGATCGCGGTGCGCGTCCCCATCCCCGAGGCGGTCGGCGACCTGCAGGAGATCGTCGACGACATGGTCCTGGTGCCCGACGCGGTGACGCTCGAGGCGATGCGCCTCTTGTTTGCGCACCTGGGACTCGTGGTGGAGCCGGCGGGCGCGGTCGGCGTCGCCGCGCTGCTCGCCGATGCGCCGCGCTTTCGCGGGATGCGCGTGGCGACGATCCTGTGCGGGAGCAACCTCACCCCCGAGCAGGTCGCGGCGTACCAGCTGACCGGGGCGTGAGGGCGCGGCACTGCGTCACCTGCGTCAGGCGCGGCGGAGCACCCCCGGCCAGCCTGCCGCCCCGGGCTCGTAACCCGGGAAGACCGACGACAGGTCGGTCGCTCCCATATGGTGCGTGAGCAGCTCCGAGAAGACGGTCCGGAAGTCGGTGGTGAGCGCGAGGTCGCGCCCCTCGTAGAGCTGCTCGCGCTCCAGCCCGGGCCAGCGGCCGTGCACCGTGCGCCCCTGCACCCGCGAACCGATGACGAACATCGCGCCGGCATGCCCGTGGTCGGTGCCACCCGTCCCGTTCTGGCGCGCCATGCGTCCGAACTCCGACATCGTGAGGATCGCGACGTCGTCCATGCGATCACCCAGGTCGGTGACGAAGGCGGCGATGCTGTCGCCGAAGTCGCGCAGGCGCGCGGCCAGCTGACCGGTCCCGCCCCCCTGGTTCACGTGCGTGTCCCATCCGCCGACGTCGGCGAAGGCGATCTCGAGTCCCATCCCCGCCTTGATGAGCTGGGCGATCTCGCGCAGGCGCTGGCCGAAGGGGGAGCGCGGGTAATCGGCGCCGTGCTCGCTGCGATACCGCTGCGGGTTGGCGCTGCGCAGCATCTTCACCGCCTCGAACATCTCGCTCCCCGAGGCGTGGACGACGTCGGCCGAGCCCGTGCGATAGAGCGCCTCGAGCCGCGCGGCCGACGAGCCGGTGGCGCGCACGCTGAAGTCGCCTAACGACGACATGGCGACGGCCGGGGCCGGCCCCTCGAGGATGCGTGGCGTCTGGGCCGTCATCGCGACGGCGCGAAAGGGCGAGGCGGGGGCGATCGCGCCCCCCGGGGATGCCCCCCCGGTGCACGCCTCGCACGTCCCGGCGACCGCGAGATAGCGGTTGAGCCACCCATCGTGGGTCGACTTGCGGTCGGGCGTCCCCGATTCCATGTAGTCCTGCGCGTCGAAGTGCGAACGCGTGGCGCTGGGGCTCCCGACGGCATGGATCGGCGCGAGGAGCCCGTCAGCATACAGTCGTTGGAGCGAGCCGAGCGCCGGATGGAGCCCGAAGAAGCCATCGAGGTCGAGCGCGCTCGCATCGTTCGCGCGCGAGGGGCGCGGGATGGCGATGGTGGGGCGGAGCGCGTAGTAGGCGCGCTCGCCGTGCGGGACGACGACGTTGAGGGCGTCGGCGGCGCCGCGCTGGAAGAGGCAGACGAGGACCCTTCCCGTCTTCGCGCGCGACAGCTCGGCGGCGAAGGCGGAGCGGCGCAGGAAACTCGGCGAGAGCCCCAGGGTGACCAGGGCGAGGGCGCCGGACTTCACGAAGACGCGTCGTTGCATGGCGGGACTCCGAATCGAGACGGGAGAGGGGAGGTGAACGGGCGCGCGTGGGACGAGACGCCCGATCGGTCGGCCGGTGGCGAGCAGGAGGCCTAACGGCGCTGGAACTCCGGACTGCCTAACGCCAATCCGACGATCTGGTCCAGTCCGGCGAGGCGCCGGGGGGTGACGGGGCGTGCGTCGCCGCCCTCCCCCCCGGCCGGCGCCGCCCCCCCAGCGAGCAGCGGATTCTCCCCGGACATCAGGATCTCGCGCGTCTCGCGCGACGCCTCGCCGCCGAGGAACGCCTCGATCACTCCCGCCACCTGTGCCTCCCGTGGCGCCGCGCGCAGCGTCGCGTAGGGGGGCCAGTCGCTGAGCCTCGCCCCCGGAAGTCGGCTCGACGCCACCGTGAGGCCGAAGTTGATGCGCGACAAGATCGCCCCCGTGTTCATCCATGCCTCGCCGGTCTCGGGCCACCCATTGGGTGCCTGATGTCCATAGAGTGGCTGTCCCAGGCGCGCGACGGCGAGCGACGAGAGTGCCGACGTGTCGGCTTGGCCGCCGACGGCGCGCGCGGCGCTCACCACGACTTCGAACGGCGACTTGACCTTGGCGCGATAGGCCTGGTGCGAGAAGAACTCCGGCGATGTGACGATCGTCCGCACGACCTCGCGGATGTCGCCGTCGCTGCGGCGGAACGTGTCGGCCGCTCTCTCCACCAGCGCGCCCGGGGGCGAGTCACTCACGAAGCGGACGGCGAGCTTGCGGGCGATGAAGCGCGCGGTCGAGGGGTGGCGGGCCACGAGGTCGAGCACCTGTTCCCCGTCCTCGATCCCGCGCCCCGCGGCCAGGCGCGTTCCGAGGATGCGCTTCTCCCCGGCATCGTGCGCGGCGCCATTGAACCAGAAGGTGGGCTCGCCGGTGCGTGGCGGGCGAACCGTCCACCCGGTGAGGGCGCGCGCGACTTCGATGATGTCCTGCTGCGTGTAGCCGCCATCTACTCCCAGCGTGTGCAGCTCCAGCAGCTCGCGGGCATAGTTCTCGTTGAGTCCACGGGGGCGGCGTCCCTGCCCCGCGGCCACGGAATCGCGCAGCACGCCGCCCATGGTGGCGCGCCGGCGATCGACCGCGGTTTGCACCTGGCGACGACGTCGGGCGTCACCACGCCCGGCATTGCCGCGTGAGGCAAGCGTCGGGCGGCCGCTGTCGGCCACGCTCTGCGCGTTGTCGAGGTACGTCAGCATGGCCGGGCTCTTCGCGACCGCATCAAGGAGGTCGCGGAAGCGTCCCAGGGTGTGCGGCCGAATGGTGGTGCGTTCGTATTCGGGGAGCGTGTAGCGCAGCTGGTGCTTGCCGACGAAGACCGAGAAATGGTTGAGCCAGAAGTCGGTCATCACTTCCTGCAGCTGGCGTTCGCTTGCGACGGCGCGCGCGACGCGCGCCGACAGGAGCTCGGCGACGAACTGCCGGCTCTTCCGCGCCGATTGGCGCAGCGCGAGCGAGTCGGCGCCGTTCATGGTGGTGTTCCCGTCGCGCAGGCGCTGACGGGCGAGCAGCGCGGCCGGCGGTGGGTAGTCGCGCAGGAGCTCGCCGGCGGTGGCATCGAGCGTCGCGTAAGGCGCCAGCACCCGGTCCATGGCCGAGTCGTCCAGTCGCGTGGGCGTGAGCTGCTGGGCGATCCAGCGATCGACCCCCATCGCGGTGACCCGCGCCACGTCGCCCGGACGAGGGCCAAAGGCGAGTCGGTTGAGGGCGTGCCGCGCCTGTTGGTCGACGCTGAGCTCGCGTTGGCCGACGCTTCGGGCCGGTTCGACGAAGGTGGGCGACGGCGGCCCCCCGGCACAGGCCATCATCCCTGCCAGCAGGACGGCACGGAAGGCATGGCGGACGGGCGGCAGCGGCATGCGTCAGGCTCCATCGGTATCGAGGTGCGCCGTTGGACGGGGCGTTTCGGAGGCTGTTAACGCCGGGGCCGAAGGCAGGTGCTCGATTGCCGCTCATGAACCTCAGGTACCGCGCCGACACTTCCGAGCACGGCAACTGTTCACTCCGGCACGACGTCGACTCCATGCCCACGCACCGATTCCCCCTCAGCGGCAGCGCGACGGTTCGCACCGTGATGCAGCTCGCCTCGCAGCTTCGGGCCTTGCCCGCGGATGGCGAGGTCGTGGTGGACTGCGAGGGGCTCACGCAGTGCGACGCCGCGGCGTTGCAGCTGCTGGTGGCGCTCGGGCGACGGGGTGGCGCGGGCGTTCGGGTGGAGCGGGTGCCGGAGGAGCACGTGTGGCGGTTCCGCTGCGTCGGGATCACCCCGGTCTGCTGAGCACGATGCGGCGTCGCGGGGACGTCGCCTGGGTCCTGGGGCGCTGGCGGGGAGAGTTCGGTACGACGACGCGTCGAGGGCGGCGCGATTTTCAACCCTAACGCATTTCACAGATGGGCAAGACTGCATTGGTCGTCGACGATTCCACCACGATGCGTGAGATGGTCTCGTACTCGCTCAAGGAGGCCGGCTTCGAGGCCGTCACCGCGGGCAACGGTCAGGAGGGGCTCGATGCCCTGTCCGGCAAGTCGGTGGACCTCATCATCTCCGACCTGAACATGCCGGTGATGGACGGGTTGACCTTCATCAAGCACGTCCGGGCCATCGACAGCTGCAAGGGCGTTCCCATCCTGATGCTGACCACCGAGTCGCAGCAGTCCATGAAGGAGCAGGCCAAGGCGGCCGGGGCGACCGGGTGGCTGGTGAAGCCCTTCAATCCCGAGATGCTCCTGAAGGTGATCGCGAAGGTCGTTCCGTAACGGTCGGCGGCCCCCGCGCATGTCGTTCGACCTGTCGCAGTTCCGCGCGACCTTCTTCGAGGAGGCGGGCGAGCACCTCCTCTCGATGGAGTCGGGGCTGCTGGCCCTCGTCCCTGGCGCCAACGATCCGGAGCAGCTCAACGCCATCTTCCGCTCGGCGCACTCCATCAAGGGGGCGGCGGCGTCGCTTGGCTTCCAGCACGTGGCGGCCTTCACGCACACGCTGGAGAGCCTGCTCGATCGCATGCGCAGCGGCGAATTCCCCGTGACGGAGGCGGCGATCGCCGCCCTGCTCACGTCGTCGGACACCCTGCGCGCGCTGGTGGATGCCTCCAAGGTCGATGACGCGGGTGCCGTGGACACAAGCAAGGCCACGGCGGCGTTGGCGGCGCTCACCGGGGCGGAGGCGGAGGCGAGCGCCCACGCCGCACCGGTGGCCCCGCCGCCAATGGCCCGTGCCGCCGGACGCAACGTGGAAGTGCGCTTCGTCCCGCACCCATCGCTCTTCCTGACGGGGCAGGACCCGCTCCTCGTCGTTCGTGAGCTGGTCGGGTTGGGCGAGCGCTCGGACGTCACGTGCGACAGCAGCCGCCTCCCATCGCTGGACGAGCTGGACCCCGAGCAGTGCTACCTGGCGTGGACGATTCGCCTGCACACCACCGCGACGCGCGAGCTCATCGAGGAGGCGTTCCTCTTCATCGAGGACGACTGCCACTACGAGATTCGCGACCTGGTGCCGGCCGGGGACGTGGCGACGCAGGGCGACGTGGCGACCGCGCCGGCCGTCGAGCCGGCGCCGGTTGCTGCTGACGGCACCGCCGCGCCCGCGTCGGCGGAGCGGAGGCGAGGGGGCGAACGGCGAGCCGTGGCGGCCCCCGAGCTGGCATCGATCCGCGTTCCCATCGACAAGGTGGATGCCCTGGTCGACCTGGTGGGCGAGCTCGTGATCGCGCAGGCGATGGTCAACGAGATCGTCGCCAACTTCCATGACGGGTCGCTCGCGGCCCTGCAGGACGCCCTCGGGGCGCTCGACCGCAATACCCGCGAGCTGCAAGAGCGCGTGATGTCGGTGCGCATGCTCCCGGTCGGGACGGTCTTCAACCGCTTCCCGCGCCTGGTGCACGACCTGTCGTCGCAGCTCGGCAAGCGCGTGCGCCTGGTGATGGAAGGCGAAGAGACGGAGCTCGACAAGGGGATGATCGAGCGCCTGGGTGACCCGCTGACGCACCTGGTGCGCAATGCGATCGATCACGGGCTCGAACTCCCCGAGGCGCGCCGCGCCGCGGGCAAGCGCGAGGAAGGGACGGTGACGCTCCGCGCCGCGCACGAAGGCGGGAACGTCGTCATCGACATCGTGGACGACGGCAAGGGGCTCGACGCCGCCCGCATTCGCGACAAGGCAATCGCCAATGGCCTCGTGCGCGCCGACGAGCTGCTCTCCGCCGAGGACACCTACAACCTGATCTTCCTCCCCGGCTTCTCCACGGCGGCCGTCGTGAGCGACGTCTCCGGGCGCGGGGTGGGCATGGACGTCGTGAAGCGCAACGTCGAGGCGATGAACGGGTCGGTCACCATCCAGTCCGAGGCGGGGCACGGCTCGCGCTTCCGCCTGCGCCTCCCGTTGACGCTGGCGATCCTCGACGGACTCGTCGTGAAGGTCGGGGGACGGCCTACGTCGTCCCGCTGCTCTCGGTCGTCGAGTCGTTGCGCCCGGGGCCGCGTGATGTGCGCGCCATCCTCGGGCAGGGTGAGGTCCTTGTCGTGCGCGGCGAATCCATCCCCTTCGTCCGGTTGCACGCCCTCTTCAACCACCCGGAGGGCGTCGTCGAGCCCTCGCAGGGGATCATCGTCGTGCTGGAAACCGAGGAGCGTCGCTTCGGCGTCCTCGTCGACGAGGTCGTGGGGCAGCAGCAGGTCGTGATCAAGAACCTCGAGACCAACTTCCGAAAGCTGGACGCCATCATGGGGGCCACCATCCTCGGCGATGGGCGCATCTCGCTCATCACCGATGTGCAGGAGCTGTTTCGCATCGCCACCAACCGCCGTGCCCTCGGCGACGTCGCGGCCCTTGCGGCTGTCGGCGCGCACCAGGCACCTGACGAGGACTTCGTCTCATGACCCACGCCGGGCTCGATACCGATCTCGACCTCGCGATCGACGCCAACCAGTACCTCACCTTCATCCTTGGTGGTGAGGAGTACGGGCTGGAGATCCTCAAGGTGCAGGAGATCAAGGGGCACAGCGGGGTGACCCGCATGCCGAACACCCCGCCGCACGTGAAGGGGGTGACCAACCTGCGTGGTGCCGTTGTCCCCATCGTCGACCTGCGCACCAAGTTCGCGCTCCCCGAGCGCGAGTACGACAAGTTCACCGTCTTCATCATCGCGACCGTGGGGACGAAGATCGTGGGCCTCGTGGTCGATGCGGTGGAGGATGTCGTCGACATCCCGGCCGAATCGGTGCAGCCCACCCCCGAACTCGCCACGTCGCTGGGTGGCGCGTACGTCCGCGGCCTCGCGCAGGTGGGCGAGCGCCTCATCGCCCTGCTCGACATCGACCGGATCGTTGGCGCCGACGTGGCTGCCCTCGCCGCCGTCGCCTGACCTCGTCGTCTCATCGCCACCCTGCCAGACATCCACAAGGACACCACCATGCTCGCTCGATTCGCGTTTCGCAGCCTGCGAAGCAAGATGCTCGCCGCCTTCCTCGTCATGGGGCTCGTCCCCATGACGGTCGTGGGGTGGATGGAGTATGCGCGCAGCCGTGACATGCTCATCCACGACGCCAAGGAACGCCTCTCCTTGAACGCCGGGTCGGTGATCGACAAGATCGATCGCAACCTCTTCGAGCGGTACGGCGACGTACAGGCCTTTGCCGGCAACCCACTGGCGCGCGGGTCGCAGGGGCAACGGATCGATGCGGCCAACTTCTACACGCGGACCTACGGGATCTATGACCTGATGGTCATCGCCGATGTCAACGGCCGCGTGGTCGCCGTCAACAACGTCGACAAGGATGGCAAGCCGATCAACTCGGCCGCGCTGCTGGGCCGGACCGTCAAGGGCGAGTCGTGGTTCGAGGAAGCAATCTCGGGGCGCCTTGCCCAGGGGACGACGCACATCGTCGATGCCTCGAGCGATCCGATGGTGAAGGAAGTGCTTGGGGGGGCCGGCGAGGTCATTTTCTTCAGCGCCCCGATCCGTGACCCTAACGGTCGTGTGGTTGGCGTCTGGTCGAACCGCGCCTCCATGGCGCGCATCGTGGGCGAGATCGTCACGGCGAGTGAAAAGGAGATGGCGGCCACCGGGGCGGTCTCCGTGCGCACGACCGTCGTGAACAAGGACGGGCTCGTGATCGCGGCCGACAGCGGCGCGGGCGTACTCGAACGCAACCTGGCCAAGGTCGGGTGGGAGTCTGCTCGTCAGCTGCTCGAGGGGAAGAGCGGTGCGCTGGAGGAGCTGGAACCGGGCACGGGAGAGCCTCACGTCTCCGGCTTCGCGAAGTCGGCAGGCGCCCTGGGCTTCGCTGGGCTCGGATGGGGGGTGGTACTGCACCAGGACCGCTACGAAGCGCTCGCCGAGGCCACGTCGCTGCGCAACACGGTACTCGTGATCGGGTCGATCGCCGCGGTGCTCATCATCCTTGCGGCACTCACCTTCGCCCGCACCATCGTGCAGCCCATCCAGGAAGCGGTGCGCGTCCTCGGACACGTGGCGGAAACGGGCGACCTCACGCAGCAGCTCAACATCAAGTCGAACGATGAACTGGGCGAGATGGCCGTGTCGTTCAACGGCTTCCTCAGCAAGTTGACGCAGATCGCGACGGGGATGCGACGCTCGGCCACCACGGTGACCCGTGCAGCCCGCGAGCTCTCGGCGGTGGCCGACGACATTTCGTCGGCGGCGCAGTCGCAGGCCTCGAGCTTGGAAGAGACCGCCGCCTCGATGGAAGAGATCACCGCGACGGTCAAGCACAACGCCGAGAACGCGAGCCAGGCGAGCCAGCTGGCGGGGAGCGCGCGCGGGGTGGCAGAAAAGGGGGGACGCGTCACCGGCGATGCGGTCGACGCCATGGGGGCCATCAACGCGTCGTCGCGCAAGATCGCCGACATCATCACGACGATCGACGAGATCGCCTTCCAGACCAACCTGCTGGCGCTCAACGCGGCGGTGGAAGCGGCAAGGGCCGGCGCGCAGGGGCGCGGCTTCGCGGTCGTGGCGAGCGAAGTGCGCAGCCTCGCGGCACGCAGCGCCTCGGCGGCCAAGGAGATCAAGGGGCTCATCTCCGAGTCGACGGAGAAGGTGAACCATGGCACCACGTTGGTGAACCAGTCGGGGCAGACGCTGGACGAGATCGTGACCGGCGTGAAGCGCGTGACGGACATCGTCGCCGAGATCGCCGCCGCCAGCCGCGAGCAGAGCGTCGGGATCGAGGAGGTCAATCGCGCGGTCTCGCAGATGGACCAGATCACGCAGCAGAACGCGGCACAGACGGAGGAGTTGTCGGCGACCGCCGGAACGCTGGCCACACAGGCGACCGACCTGGAGCAAATGGTCTCGTGGTTCAAGCTCTCGCGCGACGATCAGTCCTTCCTTGGCGGCGCCGAGACGGCCGCACCGTCGCGGGCGATGAAGCGCCGCACGGCGAAGGCGCCGGCGGCTGCTGCCCCGGCGGCGCGCGAGGCCACGGACGACGACGAGTCGTTCATGGGGGCGGGGAGCGGCGGCGACGGCTTCGTCGACTTCTAGGCGACGATGGCCGCAACCGTGGATGTGGAGGAACGGGCTGGTGAGGCCGTCGCGGCGACGGTGACGCTGGGGGAGCGCGACTTCGCGTTCCTCCGCGACCTCATCATGCGCGAGGCCGGAATCCACCTCAACGAGCAGAAGCGCTCGCTCGTGGAGGGGCGGCTGGCCAAGCGTCTCCGCCACCACGGCATGCGCAGCTACCGCGAGTACGTCGAGTTGCTGCGCGAGCGCGACGCCGACGGCAAGGAACGGCTGGAGTTCGTCAACTGCATCACGACGAACAAGACGGCCTTCTTCCGCGAGCAGCACCATTTCGACTTCCTGCGACACGAGGTGATCGGCGCCGACCCGTCGCGCGCCCTGCGCATCTGGAGCGCGGCCTGTTCCACCGGCGAGGAGCCGTACTCGATCGCCATGACGGTGCGTGAGGCGCGTGCCTCGGCGTCCATCCTCGCGAGCGACATCGACACGCAAGTGCTGACCACGGCGCGGGCGGGGCTGTACACCGCCGAGCGCGTCGCCTCCATCGACGAGGCGGCGCTTCGCGCGCACTTCCGTCGCGGCGAGGGGAGCAACGCGGGGTGGTTCAAGGTGCGTCCCGAGTTGCAGCGCATGATCGACTTTCGCCGCGTGAACCTGGTGGAGGGGAACTGGCCCGGGGGCGACGCCTTCGACGTCATCTTCTGCCGCAACGTCGTCATCTACTTCAATCGCGAAACGCAGGAGCGCCTGTTCCGCCGCTTCGCCGAACGCCTTGTGCCTGGCGGCTACCTCATCCTCGGGCACTCGGAGAACCTGAATTGGCTGGGTGACCTGTACGAGCCGGTCGGGAAGACGATCTATCGCCGGCGTGGCGCGCGCGCTGCGTCGGCGCCTGCGTCGCCGCGCGTGCGCCACCTGGCCCCGCCGCCGCGCGTCGTCCCCACGCACGAGGTCGTGCGCATCGAGGCCGGTGGGCTGCACGTGTCGAGGACCGGGGCCGAGGTTCGCACGGTGCTCGGATCGTGCGTGGCGGCGTGCCTCTACGACCCGATACTCAAGGTCGGGGGAATGAACCACTTCATGCTCCCCGATGGCTTCCACGAGACGCGCCCCGCCCGGTACGGCGTGCACGCGATGGAGCTGCTCATCAACGAGATCATGAAGGCCGGGGGCGATCGCTCGCGCCTTCGGGCCAAGGTGTTCGGCGGCGCGAGCGTGATTGCCGCGTTGAAGTCGAGCGCCGACGTCGGGACGCGCAACGTCGAGTTCATCCGCCGCTTCCTGGCGGCGGAACGCATCCCGATCGATGCCGAGCAACTGGGCGGGGTGCAACCGCTCGAGGTACGCCTGCACACCGACACCGCCAAGGTGCGCGTGCGGGCGCTGCAGCAGGAACTCATGCGCGAGGTCGTGCGTGAGGAGGCGCGCAACACGCGTCGCTCGCTCGAGGTCCCGGCCATCGTCCAGGACCTCGACAACATCCTCTTCTGAGCCCCCAACCCGTTACCGATGTCCACCCCCGTTGTACCGGCCGCCGCGCCGCTCACCCCCGAACAGATTCGCGAACGCCTCTCGGTCTTGCATCTGGCGGTTGCCGAGTCGCTGGAGTCGCAATTCGGGTCGACGCTCTTCGACCTGCAGCAACTCCGGAACATGCTGGGCGACGCCACCGGGAAGCTGAGCCAGGCCTTCCAGCTCATGGTGCGGCAGGCGCGCGAACAGGGCGAGCTGGCGGGACGCCTGCGCGCCGAGACCGACGCCCCCATCGCCCGCGAGATCGAGGAACTGGCCGGCGAGATCTCCAAGGGGGCGATGCTGGTCGTGCAAAGCCTCCAGTTCGAGGACATGGCCAACCAGCTCCTGCAGCACGTGGACAAGCGCATCGACTGGCTCGGCAACTTCGCCCGCGATGCCTCGCTCCTGCGCACGGCGGTGCGCGAGGACATGGTCGGGATGAGCTACGCCGAGTTTCTCGCGGTGGAGGAACGACTCGCCGAGCTGCGCATGCAGCTCGGCCAGTGGGATCGCAAGGTGGTGCAGCAGCAGTCGCTCGACGAAGGCGACATCGAACTCTTCTAGCCGATGTCTGTATCCCGCTCCCGCACGACGGAACTCGCATGACGGTCGCCAGGCGTACCCGGGTCTTCATCATCGACGACAGCGCGCTCATGCGACAGGTGCTCTCCAGCATCCTGTCGACCGACCCCGCGGTGCAGGTGGTGGGGACGGCTCCCGACCCCATCTCGGCGTGGCGCAAGATCAAGGACATGGAAGTCGACGTCCTCACGCTCGACGTCGAGATGCCGCGCATGGACGGGCTGACCTTCCTCGACAAGCTGATGCAGAACCGCCCGATGCCGGTGGTGATGGTCTCGTCGCTCACCGAGCGCGGGTGCAACACCACGATTCGGGCGCTCGAACTCGGCGCGGTCGACTTCGTCACCAAACCCAAACTCGATCTTGCGGCGGGGACGTCGGCCCTCGGCGACGAGATCATCCTCAAGGTGAAGGCGGCGGCGCGCGCGCGCGTGTCGCGTCGCGCGCACACGTCGTCGGGCGGGGCGTCGCTCGCCCCTCGGGCGGCCGAAGTGCAATGGAAGGGGGCGTCGTTCGCCGAGGCCACGCATCGTGTGGTCTGTGTCGGCGCGTCGACGGGCGGCACCGAGGCGCTGCGCGTCCTCCTCACGGCACTCCCGGCCGACGCGCCGGGGATCGTGATCGTGCAGCACATGCCGGAGAAGTTCACCAAGTCGTTCGCCGATCGCCTCAACGAACTCTGTCGCATCCAGGTGCGTGAGGCGCAGGACGGCGACCGCGTGATGCCCGGGCTCGCGCTCATCGCCCCGGGGAGCAAGCACATGCGCATTCGCCGCAGTGGGGCCGAGTACCGCGTCGAGGTCGTGGTCGAGGACCCGGTCAACCGGCATCGCCCGTCGGTCGACGTGCTCTTCGAGTCGGCGGCGCGCGCGCTGGGGCCCAACGCGGTGGCGGTCATGCTCACCGGAATGGGGAACGACGGGGCGCGCGGGATGAAGCTCATGCACGACGCCGGGGCGCGGACGATCGCGCAGGACGAGGCGACCTGTGTCGTCTTCGGGATGCCGCGGGAAGCGATCGCGACCGGAGCGGTCGAGCAGATCCTCCCGCTCGAGGCGATCGCGCAGGCGTCGTTGAACGCGGCGAGTGGCGCGCCGTCGCACCGGTAGGGTGGGGGCGGCCCCGCCGGGTGAAGGCCCGACGGGGGGAATGGTGGGGCCTCGGCGACAACTTGCCGATACTTGGGCAAGGGTTCTCCGGCGGCGCATGAGCGCCGCCTCATCCCAACGGTTTGCATGAAGATTCTGGTGGCCGAAGACGATCTCGTCACCCGCGAGATCCTCAAGCGCATCCTGACGCACATGTCAGACGAGATCCTCGAGGCCAACAATGGCGTCGAGGCCCTCGAGATGATCGAGCGTCACGATCCCGACTTCCTTTTCACCGACATCCAGATGCCGCTGCTCGACGGCCTGGCGGTCGTGGAAGCGGTGCGTTCGTCGCGTACGCATAGCATGCTGCCGATCGTCTGCATGTCGTCCGTGAAGGACAAGGACGACATCACGCGCCTGGTCTCGCTGGGGATCGCCGACTACATCCTCAAGCCGCTGCGCCCGGGGGAGGTGCACGAGCGCTTTCGCCGCGTCATCTCGCAGCACGCCGGCTGGCGCCAGCGACAGGGGGCCGAGGGGCAGACGTCGCTCCTCGTGGTCGATTCGGATCCCAACTTCCGGCAGTTTGCCATCCCGCTGCTCGAGGGAGACTTCGTCATCTCGCAGGCCATCTCCGGGGCGCACGCGTTGCGCGTCTTCCAGGAGTCGGAGCTCAAGCCCACGACGATCCTCGTGGCCGAAGGGCTCCCGATGGTCTCCGAGACGCAGGTGGTGAACCTCATCAGCAAGCTGTCGATCGAGTCCCGCACGGGGATCCCCTCGTTCTGGCTGGTGACCGACAGCGAGCTGGTGCCGCATGAGAAGGCGCGTCACTTCGCCGGCGTCATCAAGCGCTCCTTCGTCCCCGAGACCTTCATGGCCGAGCTGCGACGCACGCTGCTGGCCGGGGCGTCGCCGGTCGACAAGCTTCGCCGTCACCTGCAAGAGGAGGCGCCGAAGTGGATGGTGACCGCCACGCGCCAGACGTTAGGCGTGATGTCGGGGCAGGACGTGACGACGCTGTCCTCCGAGGGCCTCACCATCACCGACGGCATCTCGGGGCGCATCACCCTCACCGGGGGCGACAGCCGCGTGGAGGTCGTCATCGCCTGCAACCGGACCGATGCCGAGCGCCTGGCGGCCAAGGTGCTGCGCCGCGACGCGACGCTCGAAAGCGGCGGACTGGATGTCTTCGGGGAGTTGAGCAACACCATCGGCGGGCGCGCTCGTGCCGCCCTCCTCGAGCGCGACTTCGACCTCCACATCTCGCTCCCCGAAATCAGCCAGCGCTACAACTTCGACGCGGCCGGGCGGTGGGACTCCTCGGCCTGGTTCTCCACCGCGAACGGCGACACCTTCTTCGTGGGGCTGCGTGCGGAGGAGGCGGGCGCCGATCTCGGTGGCTACGACGCGCTCGCCGAACTGGAAAAGGCCTCCGCCCCCGTGGGCGGCGGCGAATCGGCCGACGACGCCCTGTTCTAGCCGGTCGGCCGCGCACGCGTGGCGCGTCGCCCTTCACCTCCGCACGTCACCACAATGCGAAACGCTGCTCAACGCCAGTCGGCGCTGAACAGCGTCTGTCTGTTTCGGTCGCTCAGCGCCGAGCGAGGTGGGGCGCCGAGGGGCGCCGCTCGAGCGGCTCAGCGCTTGTCGAACGCGTGCGCCCACCCGAGGTCGAAGCCGAACCAGAGCTTGGCGCCGCGATCCGCGTTGCGCGCGAGTGCGCCGACGGCACGCGTGTTCTGGCCAGGCGGAGAGAGCTGCAGGTGCACCGCCGGGGCGATGGCCATGGCGGCCACGGCGATGGTGGTCGACGCGCTGATGTCGACGTGCGTGAGCCCCTTCTGCGTGAACGAGTAGTACTGGTCAGTCGCGCCGCGCGCCTCCTGTCCCGCGGTGTAGCCCGCGACGATCCCGACGACCGGGGCAAACCGCCCGAGCGGGACGCTATGCGCGGCCGCTGCCTCGACATACACGCCGTGGATCGTCTGCACGTCCCAGTTGGCGGTGATCGAGGGCGTCCCCCACACGTTGTCGAGGCGTGAGCCCAGGAAGATCTCGGTGGTGTTGTACGACGTCGTGAGGACGCGATTGTGCCCGCTGTACTCGTAACGCGTGGCACCCACGGAGAGCAGCGCCGGCCCCGCCTTGTGCGCGTACTGCGCGACGAGGTCGATCTCGTTGACCCCGGCCACGCCGCCGCCCTCGGAGAGGGTGTTGGCCCCGCTGGGGATGGCAAACTCCACGTTGCCGGCCACCCAGGCGCTCAGCGTCCCCCCGGCCGACGGGGCGGAGATCGCGAGCTTGGGCTGTGCGGTGGGGACGTTCGTGAGGGTCACGCCGCGAAAGACGTACGACGACGCCATCAGGGTGTTCGTGGCGACGGTGGATTGCCCGTGTGCCGTCACTGGGGCAAGCGTGGACAGCGACGCGAGCGTGGCGGACAGGGTGAGTGCGCGATTCCGGAGGGACATGCCGAGGGAGGCCAGGGGAGAGTGCGACGTGAATCACAGTCCTGCCTTGGCGAGTCTCGGTACCTCACGGGAGAAAACTGAAACGCCCCGCCGGACTTGGCGGGGCGCGTCGTGCGCGAACGGTGTCGTGCGCGGTCGGCCGCGTCGGTGGCGGCGTCGTCGTCAGGGTGTTGCGCGCCGCCTACTCCGAGGCGAGTCGGTAGCCGACCCCGCGCACGGTCTGCACCAGCGCCTTGTCGGCGTCGTGGTCGATCTTCTTGCGCAGGTAGTTGATGTAGACGTCCACGATGTTGGTCGTGGGGTCGAACTCCTGCTTCCAGACGTGTTCGGAGATCTGCTCGCGCGACACCGGCATCCCCGCGTGTCGCATCAGGTACTCGAGGAGGGCGTACTCCTTTTGTGTGAGCGCAATCACGCGGTCGCCGCGCATGACTTCGCGCGAGAGCGGGTTGAGCGTGAGGTCGCCCACTTTCATGAGCGTCGCCTCATCCCGCATCGACGAACGGCGCAGGAGGGCGCGCACGCGCGCCAGCAGTTCGTCGTAGTCGAAGGGCTTGGCGAGGTAGTCATCGGCCCCCGCCTCGAACCCCTGCACCTTGTCCGTCACCGTGTCGCGCGCGGTGAGCATCAGGACCGGGGCGGTGAAGGCGCGGGCGCGCAACTCGCGCGCGACCGACAACCCGTTCCGCTTGGGGAGCCCGATGTCGAGGATGATGAGGTGCGGCTGCTGGTCGAGCGCCGCCTGCAACCCCTCATCGCCATCCACCGCCGTGACGACGGTGAACCCGTTGTCGCTCAGCGTGCGCTGCAGGACGTCGAGGACCTCACGACGATCCTCGATGACGAGGATCTTTGCCTGCTGCGAAGATGTGGTGTGTTCCATATGTAACGACTGATAACGTCGGGTCCCAAACTCGGCAAGCATGAGTTCTCCCTGCCTTGCCGAGCGTTCATGCCGACGGTGGTTTGCGTGCGAATCGGTGATGGGTGGGCCCCCTTGAGTGTCGGCTGCTTCCCGTCTTCCTTTCGCATGTGCTTGCCAATCGAATTCGCCACGGGATTTCCATCGGGCTCATCGGCGCCGCCGCAACCGCGGGGGCGCTCATCGGGCTCGGCCTGCGCCATGGGGCGGCGACGCTCCCCTTCGAGATGGGGGGGCGCGCCCTTCTCGGGTCCTGGCGCCTCGCCACTCCGGTCGGCGGCGTCGCCGTCTCGCTCGGCGTCATGTCGCACCTGCTGTGGATGACGCTGTGGGGCGTCTGCTTCAGCGTCGTCGCGACACAACTCCGCGGTCTCGCCCTCCCCGCCGGCGCCCTGCTCTTCGTCCTCTTCCTCGGCGCCCTCGCGGGAACGGTGGTTCCCGGGGCATTGGGTGCCGCCGCGTTCGCCGGTTTGAGCACGGCACAAACTGCCTTTCTTCTCACGCTCCTCGCTGGTGCGTTCATTGCGGGAGTGGTTGGTGTGCGCAGTCGCGACTGATCCCGGGTCATCGGGAGTACGTCAAGGAACGGTCACGTAATCGGATCGTCATGTTCCGGGTGTGGCCGATCGCGCACTCCGGGGGTCCTTGTTGATGAAGGAACCCCGCTTCGCAGGTGCTGACGGACACATCGGCCCGCAGCTCCGCGAAGCGTATTTGCGAGAAGGAGGGGTGATGGACGTCCTCGTAATGCTCGAGGATCGCCCCGAACACTCGACGGTGCTTGCGCACGTGAACTCCGTGCCGTCACCGCTCAACTCTGAGCGCCCCTCGCGGGACGTGGTCACTCTCTTCGGAGACGCCACACCCGAGTCGCTGGCCCTCGCCTTGGCGGCAGCGGTCGAAGCACATCGTGAGCCCAGCGAGCGTTTGGACACGATCCGACACGTGGCCTTGTGGCCGGAGCGCGGCGCCGTGGGAGACGCCGCGTGGCGAGATGAATCGACGGGACATCTTGTCACGAGCGATCTGGCCATCCCGTTCGCGGTCCTGCAGGACACCGCCGAGCTCCTCCTGGCGGAGTGCGGGGCGGCCATTCGACGGCTGGTGGCTGGGCTCGTGATGCCCGACTGGCCCGAAGGGACGCACCGCGCGATCAGCTTCTCGCTGGCTCCCCACGCCATCATCCCGGCCGGGGCCGGGGCGCGCCTCGATGCGCTCCTCGACAGCTATCGGCAGGCCGATGGCCTCGACTACGATCAAGGAGACTGAACGACGATCCTCTTTCGTCCGAGCTGTGTCATGCGGGCCGCTCCCCAGGGGGCGGCCCGCATGCGTTTCCGGCACGCGCCGTCCCGACCGCGCCGCGTCTACGCGCCGCACCCCATGTGCCCGTGCACGCCCTTGGCAATCGGGCGTTCTCTTCTTGACGGACCCCTACACGGATACCAGCGTCCCCCCATGTCACCATCCCACCATGGGAGAATCATCGAATGCGTGAGTATCGCGCGACGGACATCCGAAATGTGGCGGTAGTCGGACACGGAGCCAGCGGCAAGACCACCTTGGTCGACGCCCTGGCTTTCGTGTCCGGATCAAGTAAACGGCACGGCACCATCAAGGAGGGAACGACCCTCACCGACCATACCCCCGAGGAGACCGAGCGGGGCTACTCCATCAGCCTGGGCTGCGCATACGCCGAGTGGATGGACACCAAGATCAACCTCATCGACACCCCGGGGTACCTCGACTTCCACGGCGACGCGATCGCCGGTATCGCGGCCGCCGACGGCGTGATCAGCGTCGTGAGCGCGCAGGGTGGCGTCGAGGTGGGGACCGAAAAGACGTTCCATGAAGCCGTCTCGCGCGGCGACCCGGTCCTCTTCGTCGTCTCGATGATGGACAAGGAGCACGCCGACTTCGATCGCGTCTACCAGCAGGTCAAGGAGCGTCTCACCAGCAAGGTCGTCCCGGTCGAAATCCCCATCGGGAGCGGCGCCACCTTCCGCGGCGTGATCAACCTCTTCACCCGCAAGGCGTACCTCTACACGGCCGGTTCCAAGGCGAGCGACTACACCGAAGCCGACATCCCGGCCGACCAGAAGGAGACCTTCGACAAGTACTACCAGGAGCTCATCGAAGCCATCTCGGCCACCGACGACACCTTGCTCGAGCGCTATCTGGAAGGCGCGGAGATCGGGCGCGACGAGGCGATCAACGGGATGAAGGAAGCGATGAAGCGGATGGATCTCTTCCCGCTCTTCGCGGTTTCGGCCGAGCACGTGATCGGTATCCAGGCGATGCTGACCGAACTCGTGCAGTTGATGCCATCGGCCTATGAGATGGAAGAGCTGCACGGCTTCAAGGGCGCGGAGGGCGATCACACCGTCGAGATCCACGCGGTCGACACCAACCCGTTCGCCGCGCTCGTCTTCAAGACGCACTCCGAGCCGCACGTGGGCGAGGTGTCGTTCTTCCGCATCTTCTCCGGGCAGGTGGCCAACGGGCAGGACGTCTTCAACGCCACGCGCGACGGCGTCGAGAAGATGGGGCACCTGTGCGTGGGGCAGGGGAAGGAGCGCATCGAGGTTCCGGTGCTGCACGCCGGCGACATCGGCTGCGTGGCCAAGCTCAAGAACACGCACACCAACGACACGCTGTCCACGAAGGAACACCCCGTTCGCCTCTTCCAGATCGACTTCCCCGAGCCGGTCGTGCACTTCGCGGTGCATGCCGCCACGCGCAACGACGAGGAGAAGCTGCAACAGGGATTGCACCGGTTGCACGACGAGGATCCGACGTTCGAGACGCACTACAACCCCGAAACGCACGAGACCATCATCGCCGGGTTAGGGGAACGCCATCTCGACGTGTCGCTGGCCAAGTTGCGCCGCAAGTACAACGTCGCGGCCGAGCTCACGCGTCCGCGCATCGCGTATCGCGAGACGCTCACGGGCAAGGGCGACGGGCAGGGGCGTCACAAGAAGCAGTCCGGCGGCCGCGGACAGTTTGGCGATTGCTGGATCCGCATGGCACCGCGTCCACGTGGCGACGGCTACCACTTCGTCGACAAGATCGTGGGCGGCGTCATTCCGTCGGGCTTCAGGCCGGCGATCGATCGCGGGATCCAGGAGGCGTCAGCACGCGGCATCCTGGCCGGCTATCCCTTGGTGGACTTCGAGGTCGAGCTGTACGACGGCTCGTACCACTCGGTCGACTCGAACGAAATGTCGTTCAAGATGGCCGGGATCCTCGGCTTCAAGGCCGTGGCACCCAAGTGCAAGCCGATCCTGCTCGAGCCGCTCGATCATGTGGAGATCACCACCCCCGATCGCTACCTGGGCGACGTGATGGGTGACCTCTCGGGTCGTCGTGGCCACATCCTCGGCTCCGATTCGCCGGCGGCGGGGCTGACGACCGTGAAGGCGCACGTGCCGCAGGCCGAGTTGCACCTGTACGCCACCGACCTCAGCTCGCTGACGCACGGACACGCCATGTACAAGCGGCGCTTCCACGGCTACGAGCAGATGCCGCACGAGGCCGCACAGAAGGTGGTGAACGAGGCCGCCAAGGCCAAGAAGGACGAGGACGAGGAGGCATAGGCGCCTCGCTCCGCGTCACCCGTGAGACCAGGACGGCCCGGGCGATTGCCCGGGCCGTCCTGTTTCCTGTGGCCCAATGCGACGCACGCCTAACGAATGGCCACGCTGCCGTTGCCGGCCGCCGGGAGTCGGTCGAAGACGGCCGGATCGTGACCGGGAACGACGAGGCGCGGCGGGTGGCGAGGCGCTGCATGCGCGACTGCGCCGCCAGGTTCGAGAGCGAGTCGAGCGTCTGCGCGATGGGGCGTCGCCGTTCGAGGTTCTCGTACAGATACGCATTGTCCGAGGCGATCACCACGCGACCCTCGGCCGTCTGTGCGCTCACGTACTGCGAGGCGAAGGTGTGCTTGCCGCCGAGGTACACGCGCACCCCCGGGCGGATCTCGGTGCTGTCGCCTTCGGCAAGGCGAATGCGACCAGCATCGAACAGCCGGCGGTACATCGCTGCCACCTCCGGGTCGATCGCCCGGTCCTTCGCCGAACCGTCGGCGCCGACGTAGTACTCGAACTCGGCGCGCTGGAGCCAGATGCGCGCGTTGGGGAAGCGCTCCACGCCGTCGGCATGATCCCAGTGGATGTGGGTCACGATGATGTCGGTCACCCGCGCGGGATCGAAGCCGGCGCGCCGGAGCGCCGAGTCGGGGGTGACGTACGCCGCGGGCTTCCACTGCGTGACGAACTTCTCGCGCGTGAAACCGGCATCGACCAGGACCAGGTCGCCGTTAGGCGCCCGCAGCGGCCAGACCATCATCGCGATGTCGAGTCGTCGTGATGTATCGCTCCCGGCGATGAGCGCGCGCACCGGGAAACGCGGAATGCTGGCGAATCGCACGGCGAACGCCTCCCAGGTGGGCGACGTGGCACGACCACCGGCGCTGGCGCAGGCGGTCAGCCCAACGAGTCCGGACAGAACGGCGGCGGAGCGTGCGATGCGCATGCGTGGTGGGTGACGGCGGAGCGGTGCGGCAGGGCCGGTCAGCGGCGTCTCGCCGGGGCGCGAGGTCGTGCGACCGCCGACGATGGTCTGTCGGACGGCGAGCGCTCGCAGGGTGAGCATCAGTCTCTGCAGCACGCTGCGCGCGGAGGCCGTGCCAAGCATCCCGGCAGGACGGGGCCACGTCAAGCCGAGACTCCCACTGGGGACACATGCGCTCCCCATTTGCCGCGTGGTCCGCTCCCGATGGCATCCGTGACTCCACGCGCGATTCGGAGGTGCCGATACTCTGCGTCAGTGCGCGTCTCCGTCGGGCGACCCACGAGTCATTGGGGTCGTCGCGCGCGGGACGTCGTGAAGCCGCGACTCGCTCGTCCCATCCCCGCCGACCGCCGCCATCGTTCATGCCGCCCGTCGTCCCGCCAGGAACCGACTTCCCGCTGCCCGCCGCGGCGGTGACTGCGCTGCTGGGCGACGAGGCACGGGTGCGGTCGGCCGCGCAGGACCTGGCGCAGGCGATCGTAGCGGGTGCCAACGACGGGATCGTCACCTTCGACGAGTCGCGTCGCTACACGCTGTGGAATCCGGCGATGGAGCAGCTCTATGGCGTGCCGAGCACCGAGGTCATCGGGCGCACGCCCGACGAGTGCTTTCCAACGCTCGCCCGTTCGTGGCTGAGGGACGCGTACGACGCCGCACTGCGCGGCGAAACGGTCTCGCTGCCGGCGCGCGAGATCACCTCGCGCTCGACCGGGCGCACGGCGATCGTCGACGCCACGTATCGCCCCTTGTACGATGCGCACGGGAGGCGCATCGGCGGTGTAGGGACGCTGCGTGACATCACGCGCGAGCGCGAAACGGCCCACCGCCTGGCGCGACTCTCGGCGATCGCGGAGCAGACGAACGAAGGGGTCGTGATGACCGACGCGGCCGGGTGCATCGTGTGGGTCAACGCGGCCTGGCAGCGCATCACGGGGTGGACGCTGATTGAGGTGGCAGGGCGCACCCCGGGCGCGGTGCTAAGGGGGCCGTACTCGCTCCCCGATGCCCGCGTGGTGATTCGCGAGGCCCTTGCAGCTGGCCAGCCCTACAGCGGGACGATCGTCAACCATCGGCGTGATGGCACGCCGCTCTGGATGATCGTGCACGTCACGCCGATGCGCGACGCCGACGGGACGCTCACCGGATGGGTCGGCATCCAGCACGACATCACCGAGCTGCGGGCGCGCGAGCAGCAACTCAAGGCCGAGCGCGCGTTCGCGGCGTCGCTCGTCGCGGCCAATGCGGATGGCATCGTGGCGTTCGACCGGTCGTTGCGCGTGACGGAGTGGAATCCCACGATGCACGAGTGGTCCGGCATCCCGCGCTCGGCCGCGCTCGGCCTGCACCTCGATGACGTCATGCCGCTGGCGGAGGCCGAGGCGCGACGGGCGAGATTCGAGCGACTGCTGCGCGATGGTGAGCCGTTCTTCAGCGCACGCGACTACACCTTTCCCTGGTCCTCGGCCGTCTGGCATGTCGAGACCGTTGTCACTCCCATTCGCGACCTCGACTCCGGCGAGATCACGGGCGCGCTGGCGACCATTCGCGAGATCTCCGACCGTTTGAAGGCAGAAGCCGCGGTCCGTCGCGAGCGCGAGCGACTGCTCGACGCCATCGGGGCGCTCGATTCCGGCATGGCGATGTTCGACGCCGACGAGCGTCTCATCGCCTTCAACCCGAGCTTCGCGCGCCTGCGGCCGGCATCGGCCCCGTTGTCCCTCGGGATGAGGCTGGCCGAGCTGCTGGGGTACGTGGTGCGGGGCGGGCGTCACCCGGGGACGGGAGAACCGGCGGCCGTCTGGCTCGCGCGGATGCTCGAGCGGCATCGTGGCGAGGGGGGCGTCTTCGAGGAAGAGGTCGGGCCGTTCATGATGCGCCGTGCAATCGCGCGTACGCGCGACGGCGGGAGCGTCGTCCTCCTCACCGACATCACGGAGCAGAAGGAGATTCGCACCTCGCTGGAGCAGGCGCGCGACGCGGCCAACGCGGCGAGTCGCATCAAGAGCGAGTTCCTTGCCCGGATGTCGCATGAACTGCGCACGCCGCTCAACAGCATCATCGGCTTCAGCCAGCAGGTGCTGCGCCGTCCGCACGCCCCGCTCCACGATCGCGACCGCCTGTATCTCGAGCGCGTGCACCAGAACGGGGCGCACCTGCTGACGCTCATCAACAGCATCCTCGACCTCTCCAAGATCGAGGCGGGACGCATGGAGGTGGTGCTCGCGCCGACCGACGTGGGGGGGCTGGTGCGCGAGACCGTCGCCTTGCTCGAGGGCAACGCGCGCGGCGACCGGGTCGAGCTGCGCCTCGAGCTCCCGCCCGTCCTGCGCCCGGTCCTCACCGATGCGGGTCAACTCCGGCAGGTGATCATCAACCTCGTCGGCAACGCCCTCAAGTTCACGCATGCCGGGAGCGTCGTCGTGCGGGTGGAGGCCGACGATCAGCAGCGTCCGACGCGGATCTCGGTGATCGATACCGGGGTCGGGATCCCCGCCGAGCGGCTCGACGCCATCTTCGAGGCCTTCGAGCAGGTCGACGTGTCCACCGCGCGCACTTATGGCGGAACCGGCCTCGGGCTGGCGATCTCGCGGGCGATCTGCCAACTGCTCGGCGCACGGCTCGACGACGAGCGTCGAGGGGAGCGGATCGACGTTCACCATCGCGCTGCCGTCGGCGCCCTAGGGCACGGCGCGTGGGGCCTGGCGCAAGGGCGGGGGCGCCCTGGGGCGCGCGCCGCTGGGCCCGGCGCCGCTGGGCACGCGCCCTGGTTCCGCTCCCCGCGCAAAATGGTCGTGAGCAGCCCCACCGCGAAGAGTCGCCCCTGGCCCGGTTCCGCCCACAGCTGCAACAAGTACCGCGTGGTGGGTGAGGCGAGCGACGTCCACGTCACCCCGTCGAAGCGGAGGATGGTGCCGTCCTCGCCTAACGCGTACACGTCGGTCGGCCCCGTCCCCCACACGTGGCGCAGCGTCTTCTGCACCGGGCTCGCCATGCCGTACCACCGCACGCCATCGTAGCGCAGGATCGTGGCCGAGTCGCCCACGGCGAACAGGTCGCGCCCGCTCGTCCCCCACACGGCACGCAGCAGGCGCTTGGTCGGCGTCGGCATCGAACGCCACTGCGTGCCGTCGTAGCGCATCACCAGCCCGGAATCGCCCACGGTGTAGACGTCGGTCGCCGACAGCCCCCACACGTGCCGAAGGAAGGCCGTGGTCCCGCTGGTCATCGTGCTCCAGGTGCCGTTCCCGCTGGAGTTGAGGATCACGCCGCGCTCGCCGACGATGAACAGGTGCGTGGGATCCGCGGCCCACACGGAACGCAGCAGCGTGAAGTGACCGCTCGTTTCGCTCCGCCACTGCGCCCCGTCGTAGCGCATGAGCGTCCCCGTGTCTCCCACGGCGTACACCTGCGTGGGCGACGCCCCATGCACGCCGTACAGCGGCTGCGACGGCGGGGCATCCATCACGCGCCACCCGAGCTGCAAGGTGCGTCGCAGGACCGCCCCGCCGCCGCCCACCGCGTAGAGCGTCCCGTCGCCCGGCCCCCAAATGGAGGTGAGCGCCGGTGACGTAGTCTCGGGGCGCCACCCGGCGGCCACGGTGCCGCGCAGCACGGTGCCATCCCACCCGGCGAGCAGTACGCCGCCGGCGCCGTCGCCCCACACCCCGCGCAGGTTCTGCCCCGTCCCCGTGTTCGGCAGCTCGCGCCAGCCCTGCCCGTCGAAGTGCACCACCGCCCCGGTGTTGCCGACGGCGAAGACGTCGTTGGCCGCGCGCCCCCAAACGCCGAACAGGTTGCGACGTGTCGTCGCGGGGCGCGCCTCCCAGCGCACGCCGTCGTAGTGCAGCGTGCGGCCGTTGATCCCCACCGCCCACACGTCCGTGCTGCTACTCCCCCAGAGCCCGAAGAGCGCGTCCTCGGTGGGCGAGGAGACGGGGACGAACTGCGCACCGTCGTAGCGGATGATGACGCCGTTCTGTCCCGAGAACCACATGTCGCTCGGCGACGTCCCCCAGATCGCCCAGAGCTCCCAGCCGCGCCGGCTCGAAATCGCCTGCCAGTCGCGGCCGTCGAATCGCAGGATGGTGCCGTCGGTTCCGGCCGCGTACACCTCGTTCGCCCCGAAGCCGAAGACGTCGAGCAGCGTTTCGCTGGTCGGGCTCGGCATCGGGAGCCAGGACGTCCCGTCGTAGTGCCAGATTGCCCCTGCGGTCCCCACGGCAAAGACGTCGCGCGCCGACGAGCCCCACACCCCCACGAACGTCTCCGGCGAGCCGGTGTTGACCAGGCGCCAGTTCCCCCCGTTCCCCTGCAGGATGACCCCGGCCTGCCCCACGGCGAAGCCGTCGCCCGTGGTGGGGTCGCTCCAGACGCCGAGCAACGAGACGTCGGTGACCCCCTCGCGTTCGACCCCGAACGTGGGGACGCGGACCGTGGTCCCGACCACGGTGATCTCGGAGGTGGACCGGAGCGTTCCGGCGCTCGCCGTGACGCGCGCCGTCCCGGCGCCGACCCCCTGCACGGCACCGGCCGCCGACACGGTGGCGACCGACGGGGCGCTGCTTTCCCACCGGAGGGTGACCCCAGAGACCGCCCCGCCCGTGGCATCGCGCGCCGTTCCCGTCAGCGGCAGCGTCGATCCGATCGGGATCCACGCCGTGGCTGGGACGACCTCGACCGCGGTGACCCCGGGCGGTGTGGGATCGACCGGAGAGCCGGGGTCGTCACTGCAGGCCGCCACGCCTCCGAGCAGCGCGAGCACCAGCCGCGCCGCGACCGTCGCGACACGCACCGTGGCCCCTCCGACCGCACGTCGCCGCGCGTCCGTGCGATTCACGTCATCCACAGGCATCCCACCAGCACTCTATCGGTCAAGAACTCCCCCAAAGTTGCCGATCTTCACAGGGAGGAGAAGGGGCACGCACACATCGAGCTGGATAACTAACAGGAAGCGGTGCCCGAGTCTCGTTCCGGCGTCAGCGCAACATTCCACATCGGGCTCCCGGCCGAGCAGTTCGCGTCGGCCTTCCCGTTTCACGTCGCGATCGGGCCCGACCTTGCCGTCCTGCAGGTGGGCAAGTCGCTGCGGCGCGTCTGCCCCGACGTGCGCCCGGGCGTAGCGGTCGAGGACGCCTTCACCGTCGAGCGCCCGCACGTCCCGCTCAGCTTCGGATCGTTGGTCAAGAACACCGGGCTGCTCTGGCTCCTGGTGCACAAGGCGTCGGGGATGCAGCTGCGCGGGCAGATGTCGCACGTGCCGGGCGAGGAGGCGGTCCTCTTCCTTGGCTCGCCCTGGCTCACCGACACGGCGGCGATCAAGGCGTACGGGCTCAACATCTCCGATTTCGCGCTGCACGACCCGGTCGTCGACCTCTTGCAGCTGGTGATGTCGCAGAATGCGGCGCTGAGCGACGTGCGCAAGCTCGCCGCCAAGCTCTCGGAACAGCGCGCCGAGCTGCGCGAAGCCAACCGTCGCATGGGGTCGCAGACGTCGACCACGCAGGCGCTGGAGCACGCCCCCACGCTGCGCGCCGCCGCCCCCACCGTCCTGCAGTCGCTGTTTGACGCCATCGGGTGGGACATGATCGCCCTCTGGTGGGACGCCGGCGACGAACGCACGCTCGAGTGCCTCGCGCTCGTCGCCGCCGAGGAACCGACGCTCGCCGAGCTCGCCACCGCCACCCGCGCCGCGCGCTTCGAACGCTCCATCGGGCTCGCCGGACAGGTGTGGAGCAACGAGCGCCCGCTCTGGGTCGAGGACGTCCGCGAGATGCGGGCGGCGCAGTGCCCGCGCGCCCCCGCCGCGCAGCGCGCCGGGATTGCGTCGGTCTTTGGCGTCCCCGTACGCGTGGGCGGCGTGGTGCGCGGTGTCATCGAATTGCAGAGTCGCCTCGAGCAGCCGCTGGACGAGGAGGTGCTCAAGCTCGTCGACGACGTGGCCTCGAAGCTCGGCCAGTTCGAGGCGCGTCGCGCCGCCGAACGCGCCCTCCTGCAAGCCAAGGAAGCCGCCGAATCGGCGAGCCGAGTGAAGTCCGAGTTCCTGGCCAACATGAGCCACGAGATCCGGACGCCGATGAACGGCGTGCTCGGGATGACGCAGCTCCTGCTCGATACGCTCCTCACCGACGAGCAGCGCGACATCGTGCGCACGATCGCTGCTTCGGGCGAGGCGCTGCTCACGATCATCAACGACATTCTCGACCTGTCCAAGATCGAGGCGGGACGCCTCGAGTTCGAGCACGCCCCCTTCGACCTCGGTCACACCATCGAGGATGTGCTCGAGCTGCTCGGCGCGCGCGCCGAGGAGAAGGAAATCGACGCGCTCGTGCGCATGACACCGGGATGCCCGCGCCTGCTCGATGGCGACGCGGGGCGCGTGCGACAGATCCTCGTGAACCTCGTGGGCAACGCGATCAAGTTCACGAGCCATGGGCGCGTGGTCGTCGAGGCCGAGTGCCTGGAGCGGTCGGGGAACGAGTCGCTCATCCGGCTGGCGGTCCACGACACCGGTCCGGGGATTCGCGCCGACGTGGTCCCCCAGCTCTTCCAGAGCTTCTCGCAGGGCGACAGCTCGACGACGCGCAAGTTCGGTGGCACGGGGCTCGGGCTCGCCATCACGCGACGCCTGGCCGAGGCGATGGGGGGAAGCGCGGGGGTGAGCAGCACCGAGGGCAAGGGATCGACCTTCTGGGTGACGCTGCGCATGACGGTGGGCAAGGCGCTCCCCTCGGTCGGGCTCCAGCTCGCGCGTGGTGCCGCGATCGTCGTCGAGCCCGATGGCGAGCGCGCGGGGATGTTGCGCCCCCTGCTCGAGGCGGCCGGCTACGTCGTGCACCTGACGGACAGCGCGGCCAACATCCCCGGGATCGTCGCGGCGCATCCGGGGCAGACGTTCGCCGCGGTCGTGGTCGGCGGGCGCGCCTCGACGGTGGCGCTGGAAGGCGACGCCGCGACCATTCGTGGCGCCCTCCCCGGGCTGCACACCGTCGTGGCCATCGTGCCGCTTGCGCAGCGCATGAGCAGCGCCTCGCTCCGCGAAGCGGGCTTCTCGAGCATCCTGGCCCTGCCGCTGCGCCCGTCGCATCTCGTGGCGGCCGTCGCCCCGGCAGAGCCGGCGCCCAGGCAGGGGGGCGCGCGCGAGTCCGCCGCCGAACAGTCGCACCGGGACGGTCTCCCGCGGAACGGCGAGGCGCTTCCCGTCACCCGACGCATCCTCGTCGTCGACGACAACGCCGTGAACCAGCTGGTGGCCGTCGGGATGCTGCGCAAGCTGGGCTGTGCCTCCGACGTGGCAGCTGACGGCGCCGACGCCGTGCGCCGGGTGGCCGAACAGCCGTACGACCTGGTGCTGATGGACTGCATGATGCCCGACATGGACGGATATGCCGCGACGCGCGCCATCCGTGCCGCGGAGCGGGCCACCGGTGCGCCGCGCCTCCCGATCGTCGCCCTCACGGCCAGCGCTCGCCGCGAGGATCGTGACCGCGCGATGGAATCGGGGATGGACGACCACGTCGCCAAGCCGCTCGTGTTCGACGACCTGCGCGAGGTGGTGGAGCGCTGGACCGCCGTGGAGATCCGGCAGGGGGAGCCTGCGGTGGACATCGCCGTCATCGAGCGACTGCGCGACACCTACGGCGAGGGAGGGGAAGAGTTCGTGCAGGCCCTCGTCGACCTCTTCATCGACGATGCCCCGCGCCGCCTGGCGACGCTGCGCGCCGCCGCGGAGTCGGGCGACGCCGATGCGGTGGCCAACGGGGCACACGCCCTGCAGGGGTCGGCCGCCACGTTAGGCGCCGTGGCGCTCACCCGGCTCGCCCGCGAGCTCGATGCCGCCGCGCAGGCGGGGCCGAACGCACCGCTCGTCTCGCTGGTCGAGCGCATCGGGCACGATGTCGCCCTCGTCTGCGCCCGCTTGCGGGAGTTGGTCGACCAGCATTCCCCCCCGGTCGACCTCTAGGACTCCCGAGGTCACGCACCTCGGGCACGCGACGTTTAGGCGTCGACGGCCGGCGAACTTCGAGCCGTCACGCCGCCAGCACGACGCTTCGCGCCGGACGCTCGCTCAGGGGACGCGGCGCGCGGCTCCGGTGAGCACGAGGATCGCCCCCGCCGGGTGGTCCATCCCCCAGCGCATTTGTGCCTGTGTGGCGCCGACGAAGCGAATCTCGACGATCCCGTCGATCGGGATGTTGCGCAGCGTTGACGAATCGCCGTACCGCTGGTTGTCGAGGTACACCACGGGCGACACGCTGCTCTCGCGCGGACGCAGGAGCGTGGTCGGGCCGCGTCCCGCGAGGAAGGCCGGACGCAACAGGCGCACCGCGTCGTATGCGTTGAGCGCGCTCGACTTGGCGATTTCGCTGCCATAGATGACGTCCGACTGCCGCCCCTGGCCGGCGCTACCACGACCGCCACTACCAGTCGCGCACCCTCCGGAGACAACGGACGCCAGCGCCACTCCCAGGAGGAGGCGCCGCATGACGGATCGTGGGGTCATGTGCTGTGCGGGGTTGGGGAACGGGGGCGTGCTCCAACTTGTCCGCTCATGCAGTCGCCTGTCCAGACGCGTGGGACGGACGGTGTTGCCCCGCTACGGAACGGTGCGCGAGCGCCCCTGAACGGGCCGGCGCGTCAGGACGCCACGCGTCGAATGCGCGCCCCGGACGCTGGCGTACGCCGCGCCAGTCGCGCCAGCAGCGGCGCGCTCGGGATCGCGAGCCCGACGCGCTCTGCCGCCAGGAGCAGGCAGCGCTGCACCAACTCCTCGTCGGCCAGCCCTGCGGCGCGCGCGGCGGTCAGCAGCCCTCCGTCACCAGCGACCGCGAGCGCCGGAATCGGATCGACGGCGCACACGTTGGGGACGCCGGTGTCCGAGAGGCGAATGTCCACGCGGGCCACGTCGCGGCACCCCAGGGCGTGAAAGGCGCGTAACGCGATCGCCTCCACCTCCTCCGCCAGCCCGTCGGCACTCAGCGGGATCGCCGTGCTCGCCGTGACGGCGGGGGCGAAGGGATCGTTGGAGACCCCAAGCGCGGGAAGCATCACGGCGCTGTCACCGTTGCCCAGGATGCCGCACACGAACGACTCGCCGGGGAGGAAACGCTCGATCAGGATCGGTTCGCTCGAGGCGCCCAGCAGCTCCGCGACGATCGACTCCAACTCGTCGAAGTCGTGGGCGATGAGTGTGGCAAAGCACGACGACACCCCGCGATCGCGCCGCACGGCGAACGGAAAGGCACGGCGCGCGTACGGGGCGAGCTGGGTGAGCGAGTGGACGATGGCATAGCTCGCCGTCGGGACGCCGTGCGATGCGAGCGTCGACTTCATGCGCCCGCGCGCCACGCAGGTGGCGTGCGTGACCGAGTCGCTCCCACTGAACGGAATGGCGAAGTACTCGAGGAAGGCGGGGACGTGCAGCCGTCGCTCAGGGGCCCCCGCCCCGCGGGCGAGGTTGAGGACGATGTCGGGCCGCGCCGCGTCGAGCCGAGACGGGAGCTGGTCGTCCGCGGGGAGGAAGGTCACCTCGCCCATCGACTCGAGTGCCCGCTCGATGAGCGCGCCCTCTGCGTTAGGCCCTGTGTCCAACGTCACGCCAATGCGCATCGTGTGCCGAGTCGCCTACCGTCGTTATGCTCGAGGCCGTCTGGAAGGCCGCAATACTACCGGAGCGCGCATCGACGGTCAACACGGATGGGACCGCCCGGCGCGGCCAGTACCCACAATGCGCCGTCAGGCACCACCATCCGGTCCCCGTCAGGCACCACCGTCGGGTCCCGTCAGGCATCAAAAAGGGGACCGACCCATGGGTCGGTCCCCCCAGCCTAACGCGCGTCGCCCCGTTGAGGACGCGTCGTCGTTCGCTCAGACCTTGTGGAACCCCGGACGCGCCGACTCGCGACGATCTTCGGCCATGTAGACCTCGAAGTCGCCGAAGAAGGCGGGGGCCTCGTGCTGCATCGTGCGCAGCACCATGAGCCCCAGGCGCCGGATCTCCTGCTCGGCCCCTTCACCGCAGCGCAGCTCGAGCATCGTGCGCCAGGCACGCACGTTCCCGGTCACCACGATCTTGGTCTCGGTGGAGTTGGGGAGGACGCCACGTGCCGCTTCTCGTGCCATCTTGCGGCGGTGCACCTTGTCGGCCACCCAGGCATAGCGCTGCATCAGATCGTCCACCAGCGCCACGTACGTCTGCTGCGCCGACTCCACCTGCGTGCGCCACGCCGTTTCCAGCGCCTCATCGCCGATGATCGCCGGCGGCACGACGAAGGCGGCCTCCGACTCGTCCACGTAGCGCTGGCTCAGCTGCGAGTAGGCGAATCCCGCGCGGTGGCGCACCAGTTCGTGCGTCAGCGAGCGCGAAATCCCCTCCAGCAGAAGCGAGTAGTTGGCGTGCTCCAGCACGCTCCCATGCCCCTGCTTGAGGATGTTCTGCAGGTACTCGCGCGTGGAGCGCCCGGCGGGATTGCGCTGGCTCATGTAGCACAGGCGTCCCGCGAACTCGGCGAGCCGCTCGCCATCGGTCGACTCTCCACTCCACGACACCGGGAGATGTGCCGCTTCGGTGAAGGCCGGGCGGGCGAGGACGGTGACGCGGGGCTCGTAGTAGAACATCGGGCGGGAGACGGGAGGCGGGAAACGAGAGATGGCGGCGGGGGAAACCTATGCGGGCTCGGACAGCATCTCCAGCCGCGCAGCATCGTACGCGCGCTCGCGCTCCACGCGCTGCAACGCGGCGCGAGCCGGCTCGGGGAGCGCCGGCAGGGCGGGGTCGTACTTGATGTGCGCGAACAGGTCCAGGTCGCGCGGGGCGACCTTCACCCCGGGGTTCAGGATCGCGGCGGGGTCGAAGGCGGCCTTGATGCGCGTGAAGAGCGCCAGGGCATCGGCCGACCACAGCTGCGCCAGCACCGGCGTGCGGAGCCGGCCGTCACCGTGCTCGCCGGCGACGGTCCCACCGAGCGCCGAGGTGAGGGCGACGACGTTGACGTACAGGAGACGCACGCGCTCGCGCCAGTCGTCGTCGCGCACATCGACCAGCGCATTCACGTGCACGTGCGCGTCGCCGGCGTGGCCGAAGATCACCCCACGAAAGCGCGACGCGGCGAGGGCGTCGCGCACGCCGCGCACATAGTCGCCAAGTCGCGGAGGCGGGACGCAGCCATCCTCGACGATCTGCATCGACTTGAGGTGGGGATCGAGGCGCGAGAGGATGGGGCTCGCCGCATGCCGCAGCGTCCACAGCGCCTCCTCCGATTCCGGATCGAGCCCCACCAGGACGCTGGTGGCGCCCTTCGCGTCGCACGCCTGCGCCAGCGTCGTGGCGCGATCGGCGACCGACGCATCGCCTTCCAGCTCGATCAGGAGGACACACTCGGCGTCGTCGGGGACCGGGAGTGGCTGCGCACTGCGCGCGACGTCGAGGAAGGTGCGGTCGAGCAGTTCGCACGCCGTGGCGCCGGCGTCGCGGGCGAGGGCGGCGCCGACCACGGCCAGCTCGAGCGAGGGCCACGAGGCGAGCACGCTGGCCGTCGACGGTGGGACGTCCGTCAGGCGCAACTCGACGCCGGTGAAGAGGGCGAGCGTCCCCTCGCTCCCGACGAGCAGGTCGACGAGGTCGCCGCTGGCCGCGAAGTCGTGCACCCCGTAGCCGGACGACTCCTTGCGCACCCGGGAGGGCGGGAGCGCCTGCGCGGCGGCGCGAACGTCGTGGGCCACCGCGCTCCAACGATCGAGAGCGCCACTCCCCGTGGGGAGCGCGTCGCCGCGGCGGATCGTCGCCCGGCTCCCATCGGCAAAGACGCAGTCGAGCGCCTGGACCCATCGGCGCATGGCGCCGAAGGCCAGGGTGCGAGGGCCCGCGGCGTTGGTCGATGCCATGCCCGCGATTGTGGCAAAGCTCCCACTCGACGGATCGACGGGAAAGCGCAACTGTTCGGCGTTCGCTGCCTGCTCCACCTCGCGACGCAGCACACCGGCTCCCCCCCAGATCGTACGACGCTCGAGGTCGACGGGGGCCAGATCGGTGAGGCGCGAGAGATCGACCACGACTCCGTCACCCACCGCCCCCCCTCCCATGCTGCTGCCACTGCCACGCGGGACGAGGGGGACGCGCTCGGTGGCGGCCCAGCGCATGAGCGCGACGACGTCGTCGGCGTCTGCAGGGACGGCGACAGCGAGCGGAACGAGTTGGAGGACCCCGGCGCTTTCCGAGTACACGGCACGGGCCGCATCATCGGTGCGGAAGGGGCCACGCATGCGAGGCGGCGTGTGAACGAAATGAGACCTCATGCAGGGAGAATGATGCCACGCGAGCGCTGCGACAATCGGGAGGTCGCCCGGGCGATCTGGGGAAGGATCACCCTGGTTGGGTTGGCCGCACTGGCGGTGATGGTCGGTGTCGCGGTCGCCCCCCGACCGGTCGTGGCGCAGCGCGCGACCTCCGCCGTCTCGCCGTCGCGTCGTGACGGCGGGCGCCCCCGTGCCGATACCGCCTTCGCCGCCGCCGTCGCGCGCCTGTCGGAGGCCAGCGGCTTCTTCGACACCGACAACCTCATTTCGAACGAGGCGTCGTACCTGCACGTCGTCCCGCGCCTGCGCGCGCTCGGCGTCACCGGGGGCGCCTACATCGGCGTCGGCCCCGACCAGAATTATTCCTACCTCGCGGTCATCCGTCCGCGCGTGGCCTACCTCGTCGACGTGCGACGCGACAACCTGCTCCAGCACCTGATGTTCAAGGCGCTCTTCGCCCGTGCGTCGAGTCGCATCGAGTTCCTCTGTCTCTGGTTGGGGCGCGCGCTTCCCCCCGATCCGGGGGCATGGGGGGCACGCCCCATCGATGACATCGTCCGCTACGTCGATGGGGCCCGGCGCGACGAGGCCGGGGCCCGCCAGTTGCAATCGCTGCTCGTGCGCGACGCCGTCGCCACCGGCATCCCGCTGTCGGCCACCGATCGCGCCACGATCGAGCGCTTTGCGGCCACGTTCGCGCGCGAGGGGCTCGATCTCCGCTTCACGTCGTTTGGCCGAGCGCCGCGCCCGTACTATCCCACGCTGCGCGACCTCGTGCGGGCGCGCGATACCGACGGCAAGCAGGTGTCATATCTCGCGAGCGAGGACGACTGGCGCGTCGTGAAGGCGATGCACGAGACGCATCGCATCATCCCCGTGGTCGGCAACCTGGGCGGCACGCACGCGCTCCCCGCCATCGCCCGCGAGGTCGCGGCCGCCCGGGAGACCGTCTCGGCGCTCTACACGTCGAACGTCGAGTTCTACCTGTGGGGGGAGCGCGCCTTCGACGACTTCGCGCGCGGCGTCGCCGCCTTGCCGCGCGACCGGCGCTCGGTGATCATCCGGTCGTACTTCGGGCGGCAGTTCGGCGACCAGCATCCGCTCGCCGTGCCGGGCTTCGCGAGCGTGCAGCTGCTGCAGCCCATCGACGACTTCGCGCGACGCTACCGCGGTGGCGGCTGGACGTCGTATCGCGCCCTCGTCACGGACGGCGCACGCTGAGCGGCGCTCGCTGACTGGCGCAGGCGGAGGCGGCGCTCGCAGGGGCGGCGCGGCGCGCCGTGCCCAGCGATGCGCCAAACTACGGCTTGTCGGACTTCTTGGGGCGCTGCGCGACGAGCGTGGTGTCGATCCGGAAGGCGAACAGCTGCTGCACGAGCTGCCGCACCTTGCGCCCCCCCATGACCGCCGGGCGGAACTTCATCTGCGGCAGCGTGGCCTTCACCGAATTGGCGAAGTCGGGATGCGTGGCGGAGAGGATGACGATGCTCGAGGCGTCGGCGGTCCCCGTCGTGTCGACGATGTACTGAATCCCCACCGACCCTTCGATCTTCTTTTCCAGCATCTCCGGCGGATACGGCGGCGCCGCACTGTCGTCGAATCGCGCCGCGGCCGAGTCGACCTCGAGCACCGTCATCACCGAGTCGCCCGGTGCTTCGGGGGCCGACTGCTGCGCGTCGGAGAGCTCGCTGCTCAACTCCGTCACCCCGGGGCCCGACTCCACTTCCCGCTGGCGAGGCTTGGACGCTGCCGGGTCGATCTTCTCATCACCGGCGCCGCCGGCGCGCTCGGTCGACATGTACGTGATGCGTTCCTGTTTTGGGCGCGAGCCGAGGATGCGATCCTTCGGGATGAAGAACGCGACCGGCGTGAACGAGTTGGCCAGGTCGGATGGCTTCACCTCGTGCGAGGCGACCAGGGTGCTGCCGATGATCGCGGCGTGCGCCACGAGGCTCACCGTGTAGCCTTCTACACTGGCGAGCGTGCTCGCGCGGGCGCTTGACTCGAGTAGGCGTCGGAACAGCATGGGAACCTCCGCGCATGACGGCGGACGGCTGAGGGACCGACGGGGCGTCCGTCGGCCACTACGAGTATGGGGCGCGTCTCGAACGGGAACAAGCGGCGAGGGGCGAACGGCCCATCCCACGCCGCCAACGCATGTTACCGGCCGGTGAACTGCGGGGGCCGCTCCTCCAGGAAGGCGTCGTGCTCTTCACCACGGTTCGCCCCGAAGCAGGCGAGACGACGCGTCCCCGCTCTCACTGCGTATCCCCTCGACCCAAGACGACAGTCGGGTCGCCCAAATCGCATCAGGGTGGCGGACGGCGACGCTGAGCCGAAACGCTACCTGGCGCGGTCGCTCGCGCTGGCGGCGTCGACGCGGTCGCTCACACCCCTAACCGCCAATGACCACCGACGCTCGCGGGCGTGCCGGTTCGATGTCCGTCAGCTTCGACATGCGGAACCCGCGCAGCCCCATGAAGCCCACGGCGACGACGAAGGTGAGGTGCTTGACCACCGCCTTCGACGCCGCCGACTCGAACGCCTGCTGGGCCTCCGCCTGCACCACGTTGCGCAGCTGGAAGATGTCGAGCAGGAAGAAGAGCAGCAGCGCCACGAAGCACGCAGCGATCACGAGGTTGGCGATCGCCATGATGCGTTGGAAACGCTGGTGTGAGGCGTACGCCGCGACTCCCATCGCCAAGCCGACCCCGAGGAGCGGGGTGAGGAGGAAGCCCGAGAGCAGCCCCACGGAGGCAAAACGCCACTCGATGTCGCTCACACGCAGGGGGACGATGCTGGTCACGAAGTCCAGCGCCGGCGTTGCGACGAGGAGGAAGGCCAGGACGTACAGCGGCGCGATCAGCGCGTCGGCGTCGTAATGCGTGCCATTCATGGAATCGGGATTCGGTGGCAGGGGACCGAGCGAGCGACGATTGCCCTGGGTGCCCGTCACGTTATGCCGAGGGGGTAACAATGAAAAGTGGGCTGGGTTCCGGGACCCAGCCCACTTTCCACCGGTCGCGCCGAAAGGGGGAGACGCGACTAGAACCGAATGGCACCCTTCGTCATCGCCACGCCGAGGATGACGAGCACCCCGGTGCCGAGCAGAATCCAGGTCTCAGGCTCAGGGGTCGCGACCGTATCGGTCAGGAACTCCTGCGCCCCCACCCCGGAGACGCGTCCGGCGGCGTTCACATCCGTGACGATCGACCAGCGCGAGAAATCGAAGGTCGACGCCCCACCATTGTTATACCACGAGTCGGCCTGGTTCAGCCAGTAGGCCTCCGACGAATTGATCGCCGGGTTCGCCCCGCCGTTGGGGTTGCCCGGGTTGAGCAGGTTCCAGATTGCGGTCTGGATCCCACCCCACTGTGCCGTCTGGATGCCAGGGGCCTTGTACGTCGAGGCGAGGAAGGCCGCCTTCTGGTAGTTGACCTGCTTGGCGTTGCCGTGGCGCGTGGCGCTCAAGTCGTTCGAGGAGAGGCGGGTGAACACCCCCGTCCACTTCTGCCCGAAGCTGATGCTGTTCAGGATGTCGACGCAGAACAGGTTGAGCGACGGACGCGTCGGATCGGAGAGCACCGTTCCCGTGAAGGGGCCCACATAGTAGCCGTAGGCCGTGACCGCGGGATTCGGCGCCCTCGTCTGGAACTGGAGGTTCTTGACCCGGTACGTCGGGACCGGCTGCTTCAGCGCGTGGGCAGGAGAGGCCGTGGCGGCGAGAGCGACGAGGGCGAGTAACGGACGGGAGAGGCGCATAATCGGAAGACGCAGGGCTGAGGACACGGCCGGGAGATTCCGGTGGCGCACATCGGCGAGAGTTGCCGCCCGAGGGACTGCTTCGGTGCGATGCAATGCCTCGCCGATGTGCGATACCTCACAATTGCACGCGGCATGCCGTCGGCGGCCGATTCGGAGAATCGAAGGGACAGATTTCCCGCGAGGTTTGCCGCAAGTCGTTTTCTTGCATCGACTTGCCGCCTTCCGCGGGCATGATGTTCCGTCCTGAACTTGTCTGGAAGCACGATGAAGGAACGGTCGCACGCGCTGGTGCTCCGCCAAGGCGTGTCGCGGGCGCTCGCCATCGGCGTCGTCTGACGTCGACGTTGCAGAATGCCGGAGTGATGCGGTCTGGCGACTCGATCTCGCGACGCGTCTTTTCCCGCGACGTCGTGGGGCGGAAAAAGCGACCGCCGATCCGGCGCGAGGCGTCGAATCGGCGGTCGGTGCGGACCGGGCGATGGGTCGGGGGGCTTGCCGTGCTACCGTGGGCGGGGGAGCGTCACGGGCAGGTTCGGCTGTCTACGAGCTGGGCTCCCCCTCGAATCGTCAGGCCGCGGCGGCGTTGTCGTAACCGCCAATACGGAGTGCTTCGCTGATCCCCTCGTTGGCGGCGGCGGCCATCTTCAGCGCGGCAGAGAACATCCGCTTGGACACCATCATTTCCACGGTGCCGTCCAGAAGGCCCGTCTCCTGGGCCGCCAACGCCTCCGCCTCCTTGGCGTTGGTCGGGGCATCGGTGACGTTGGTGGTAGTCGCGCGCGCCACCTTCTCGGCCGCACGGTCCATCGACGCCGACTGTCGCTGGATAGCGGTGAGACTGCTGGATATCGCGTTGATTGCCATGCACGCACTCCTGAAGGCGGGGTCACGGTTCCGGCACTCGCCGGCGCTCGCGGAGGGGGCGACCTGTCGGGGCACCGTGTGGGCGACCTGGAGGCGCTGCTCTGCGGGGCGGATACACTGCTGAGTGGGAGTGTCGGCAGCGGTCGACGGAACTTTAGCGATCCCCGAAAAACCGCGATTCGGGAGGGCCGCCGGCCGCTGCGGTGCGGAGGGAGGACCAAATCGGGGAATCCCCGAGGTTGTTGCGGACTTTTCAATTGCGGGCGTCGCTGACGAGCACGACCGTCCACTCACGAAGGATTCCGTCACGACGCACGGATCCGATCCGTGCCGAACGCCTGAGTGAATTGATGCCGTATGCACTGCAGATAAATGCGACGCTTCGATTGGCCGTCACCCGCGTAGACGGTGCGCTGTCGAGCGAGGACCTCCGCCGGCATGAACATGAGCTGCGGCATTCGCCCGACTTCGAGCCCAGCCTGCGTCAGCTCATCGACTTCCGACAGCTCACCTCCCTCGAGGTGACGGCGCGCGATATCCGCGACGCCGCAAGCGCGCAACCGTTCACCGGTGGGGCGATGCGCGTCTTCGTCATCACCACCGACGAGATCTTCGGGATGGCGCGCATGTATCAGATCCTGACCGAGGACACTCCGCACGACCTGCACCTGGTGCGTGACATCGACGAGGCGTTCTCACTGCTCGGGATCGAGCCGGGGAGCGACCGATGGGAAGAGGTGACGGACTTCCTGGACGGGCACGTCGTCCGCAGCGCGTGAACCGACAGGGCATATCACGGCGTTGATACTCGTGTGCGTCAGGCGGCGGAGGTCTCTCGCTCGCCCGGCGGCGCCGTGTTGTCGTGCCCCACCGCCTCGTCCCCTGTTAGCCGTGCCGCGTCCCAATCGCGCTCGCCCGCCCTCGCAGCGCCCAACCCGCATCTGCGCCAGCTGTGGCCGGCCGTTCACCTGGCGAAAGAAGTGGGCGCGCGACTGGGAGCAGGTGAAGTATTGCAGCGACGGCTGTCGCCTCACGCAGGGGCGAGCGTCCGCCCCTCGATGAACGCGGCGATGCGGGAGTGCTGCCGTTCCGCATCCTCCTCGCCCAACGCGATCACGCGTTTCAGGAAGTCCTCCTGGAACATGAGGAGCGAGAGGATGTCGGGGCTCGCCGATTTGCGCGTGCCGAGTCCTCGCGTCAGGAATCGAAAGACGCGTGGCAGTCGCGGCTCGTACTCCCGGGCCAGCTGTCCCAGGTCGACCGACGGGCGCAGGACGAGGATGTCGACCACGCGCATCCCGTCGCGCTGCTCGGGCGGCACTCGCTGCACGAGGTCGTTGATCATGTTCGTTCGCACCACGTCCTGGTCGATGACGTCGAGGAAGACGGCGTTGTAGAGCGTGCCGAGGATCTGCGCCGGCGGCGGATAGGCCGGGAGTTCGGTCGGTACGGGGCGCCGGCGCGAGGCGTCGCTGCGCGTGGAGATGGTCAGGATGCGCGACGCCCCGAGGTGCAGCGCCGGCGAGAGCGGCGCCGTGAGGCGCATCCCGCCGTCGCCGTACCATTCGTGCTCCACGCGCTCGGCGGGAAAGAAGATCGGCAGCGCTGCCGACGCCATGACGTGATCGATGCCTAACCGTGCGATGACGCTGCGGCGCTGCGGGCGCTCCCACATCAGGGGGCGTCGCCCCTCGACCCAGGTCACGGATTGTCCGGTGGTATAGCTCGTCGCACTGAGCGCCGCGGCCTGAAGCGTCCCGCGCTCCAGATTGTACCGGATCCCCGGAAGTGCCCCGGTCTCGTCCCGTTCGAGTGTGCGTTCGAGGAAGTCGCGCAGCGGCGCCGTGTCGACCATCCCGCGCACCCGTTCGCGTTCCGATGGATCGCCCGACATGAGCCCATAGCCCGAGCGAATGACCCCCGTGAGCAGCGAGCGCGCGTCCACGCGATACACCTGCTCGGGCGACATCGCCAGCCAGTGCCTGACGAGTTGCTCGGTGGACTCGGCGAAGGTGCCGCGGTGCGACGCGAGGTGCACCGTGTTGATCGCCCCGGCCGAGACGCCGACCAGGATGGGGAGCTGCAACTGTGGATAGTGGCGCGCGATGGCGCGCAGCAGCCCCGCCTGGTACGCGCCGCGCGCGCCACCGCCGCCGAGCACGAGGGCCAGGCCGTCGGTGACCGGGGTTGGGCGCAATGGGGTGGACATGGGGACGCTCCTCGAAAGTATCCCGCTTCGTGCCGACGTCGTTACCGGAGTGCAGGCCGCGGTGCGACCAAGGCGTTACGTGCGACCGAGAGCTTCGCTGGTGTCACGGGCAACGGCGCCCGTGCTCTTCACCTCGGAGCCTTCATGACGTCCGTCTCATGTTCGCCGCACGCGCACGAGTACGCCAGCGCATCTCGTGACGGGGCCATCGCCCCGCGCGCGCGACTCGTGGTATCCCCCCTGCTCGTCGCCCGGGCGCTGGCCCTTGCCCTGGTCACCGTCGCCCCCCTGCAGGCCCAGCGCGCCGACTCCACGTCGCGCGATTCCACCCGCGTGCTGCGCACCATCGAGGTCCGTGGCTCCGCCACCGGGCTCGGGCAGGTGCGCGCCGGGAACGCCATCTCCAAGCTCGACGTGCAGCTCGCGCCGTCGGGGACCTCGCCGCTCAAGGCCATCGAGCGGCTTCCCGGGGTCAACATGCAGGGGGCCGATCCCTTCGGCCTCTATGAATGGGCGACGCGCATCACCATGCGCGGCTTCCAGTCGTCGCAGGTCGGGCAGACCTTCGACGGGATCACGCTGGGCGACATGTCGTACGGCAACTTCAACGGCCTCAACGTCGGGCGCGCCGTCGACTCCGACAACCTGTCGGACGCGACGGTCACGCAGGGCGGCAGCGCGTTAGGCACCGCATCGAGCAACAACCTGGGGGGCGTGGTGCAGTACACGAGCGTCGACCCCTCCAACACGCGCGGCGTCTCGCTGCGACAGATGGTGGGGGCGTCCAGCGCCCGTCGCTCGTCGCTCAAGTTCGAGTCCGGGCTCCTCTCCAGCGGGAGCACGGCGTTCAAGAGCTACCTGAGCTTCTCGCGCTACGACACCGACAAGTGGAAGGGGTCGGGCGAACGCTTCTCGCCGGCGCGCTCAGGGCTCTTCGCGCAGAACGGGCTCGTGGGCGGCGCGGGGGAGCAGTGGATGGACCAGGTGAACTGGAAGGCGCAGCTCCTTCGCGGGGCGCACAAGTTCACCGCCTACTACAACTTCGCCGACAAGACCGAGTCCGACTACACCGACCTCACCCTGGCGCGCTTCAACCAGTCCGGGCGCGATTGGGACCAGTTCGCCAGCTGGGACGCGGCCAAGGTGGCCGCCACGTCGAGCAACCCGGACCAGGCGTACTTCCACTCGGCGCAGGGCGCCCGTCGCGACCACCTGGCCTACCTCTCGGCCGACTTCCAGCTGAACGATCGCGCATTGGTGAGCCTCAAGCCGTACCTGCACACGAACGTTGGCGCCGGCGACTGGCACGCCCCCAACTACGGCTCGACTGCCTTCTCGCCGGACCCCATCTACTTCCGCCAGACCATCTACGACACGCGGCGCATGGGCGTCCTGGCGCGCGGTCGCTTCCAGTTTGGCGGGAACGACCTCGAGGTCGGTGGGTGGCTGGAACAGAACGAAGCCAACATCACGCGCAAGGCGTGGCGCATGAAGAACTACGCCAGCAGCCCGGTCGTGGACTTCTCGAACGTGCTGGCGCAGTTCTTCGATCGCACCGGCGACATCTCGACGCGCACGCTCTACGTGCAGAACACCAACACCTTCGCCGGCGAGCGGCTCAAGGTGTCGTATGGCGTGAAGTACCTCTCCATCGGCGCCGACTTCACCAACAACGGCAAGACCGACGCGGCCGCCAAGCTGTTCGGCGACCCGACGCGTCCCAACGTCTCGATCCCGACCGACGGTGGGCTGCTGCCGCAGGTGGGGCTCGTCTGGTCGGCTGATCGCGACTGGCAGTTCTTCGGCAACTTCTCGCAGAACGTGAACGCGTATCCGTACTCGCCGCAGAGCGGTGTGTACAACACCAACGCGACGGCCTTCGACTTCTTCAAGGACAACACCAAGCCCGAGAAGGCGACGACCATCGAGGGTGGGGTGCGCATGCGCAAGGAGCGCGTCGAGGCGTCGCTGGGGCTGTACACCATCGACTACAACAACCGCCTCATCGGCGTGGCGGTCTGTCCGCTGACCGCCACCTGCGTCTCGTCGTTCGCCAATGTGGGCGGCGTGTCCACGCGTGGCGCCGAGGCGTTGCTCTCCTTCCGCCTGGCGGACGGCCTGAGCTGGGTCAACTCGGCGGCGTTCAACGACAGCAAGATCGACAACGACTACAAGAGCGGGACGACGACGGTCGCCTCGTCAGGCAAGACGGTGGTCGATGCCCCCAAGGTCCTCGCCAACAGCTCGCTGCGCCTCACCCGCGGCGGCGTGCTCGGCTCGCTCAGCGCCCGCCACGTGGGGAAGCGTTACTTCAGCATCCTGAACGACATCGCGGCGCCGTCGTACACGACGCTCGACATGTCGGCCGGCTACACGTTCAAGCGGGTCGGGGCGCTCAAGGGGCTCTCGATCCAGATGAGCGCGATGAACCTCCTGGATGAGAAGTACATCGCGACCGTCGGCACCGGCGGCTTCTCGGTGAGCGGCGACCTGGAGACCCTGATGGCCGGCTCGAAGCGTCTCGTCTTCCTGACGGTCGGCACCTCGTTCTAGGCTGGACCGGCGCAGGGCGGCCGTTTCACGAAGCAAGACACGGGGGTTCACGAGGGGAACACGGGGCTTCACGGAGAAGAGCGCGTTAGGCTGTCGTCCTCCGTGAACCCCCATGTGACCCCCGTGGACCTCCGTGTCGAGCGTTAGTAGTTGTCGTGGCAGCGGCCGTCACTCGCATCCCGTCTTGCAGGACTACACGTGCTTCAACTTCCAGCTCCCGCGCCTGAACAGGATCGCACTGACCACCGCCAGCGTCCCGTACGCGATGGCCACCGCCAGGAAGACGCCGTGCGGTCCCAGCTTCAGGTGCAAGGCGAGCGCCCAGGCGAGGGGGATCTCCCAGAACCAGAAGCAGCCGAGGTTCACCAGCGTCGGCGTCCAGGTGTCGCCGGCGCCGTTGAACGCCTGCGTGAGGACCATCCCGTACGCATAGAAGACGAATCCGCCCGACACGAGGCGCAGCGCGTCGACGGCATAGCGCGCGACGCCGGCGTCCTGCGTGAAGAGGGCCACGATCTGTGGCGCCAGGATGATGAACAGCGCCTCGACGATCCCGAGGAAGACGACGTTGTACCGCCCCGCGATCCAGACCGCCTTCTCGGCACGATCGGGTTTCCCCGCGCCTAACGCCTGCCCCACCATGGTGGCCGCCGCGTTGCTCATCCCCCATGAGGGGAGGAGGGCGAAGGTGACGACGCGCATGGCGATGGTGTAGCCCGCAAGCGCCTCGCTCCCGAACCCCGAGAGGACGCGGATGAGCAGGACCCAGCTCGCCATCCCGATGAAGATCTGGAACGTCCCCGCCGCCGAGAGGCGGATCATGCGCCACATCAGCACCGGCTCGATGCGCAGGTAGCGCGCGGAGAGGTGCACGCGTCCCCCGGGACGCAGGAGGCGGGAGAGCGCGTAGAGCGCCCCCGTCCCGCGCCCGATCGTCGTCGCGACCGCCGCGCCGGTCACCCCCATCTCGGGAAAGGGGCCGAGCCCGAAAATGAGGCAGGGGCCGAGGGCGATGTTGATCGCGTTGGCCAGCCAGAGCGTGCGCATGGCGATGGCCGCGTCGCCCGCACCACGGAAGATCGCGTTGAGCAGGAAGAGCATGAGGACGCTCGCGTTGCCGCCGAGCATCACGCGGGTGAAGTTGCTCCCCGTGGCGATGACCGCGGGCTCGGCCCCCATCAGTGCCAGCAGCTGCGGGGCAAGGACCGCCCCGGCCACGCCTAACGTGACCGACAGGAAGGCGCCGAGCCAGATGGCCTGCATCGCCGCGCGCGAGGCGCCCACGGGATCGTGCTCGCCGATGCGGCGCGAGACCATGGCGGTGGCGCCGATGCCCAAGCCCATGGCCAAGGTGTAGACGAGCGTCAGCATCGACTCGGTGAGGCCGACGGTCGCGATGGCCTGCGGGCCGAGCCGGGAGACGAAGAAGACGTCGACGACGGCGAAGATGCTCTCCATCGACATCTCGAGGACCATCGGGATGGCGAGGATGAGGATCGCCTGCCCGGTGGCGCCCTTCGTGTAGTCGATGTGCGTGCCGCGCAGCGCGTCGCGGATCAGCGCCCAGGTCGATCGCCCGGGGGCGAGAACGAGGGCGTCGCCGGACGACGTCGCGCTGGCTGCCGACGTATCGGCCGGTGGCGGTGACTGTTCTGGCATGGCTGGTGGCGTCTGTTGGCCAGACCCTGCGCGGGAAAGCGCCGTCACATTCCGCGGGTCGCGGCACCATCGGCAACCTACGCCGATTCGCGTCGGGGGAACTCCTTCTCGACAGTCGTGCGCGCCGTCGCCATTCTCCGCGACCATGACGCGCGTCCACGCCCCCAGTCCCAGCCACCCGTGGCATCTGCTCCAGGGGGCGATGCTGCTCGCGACGCTGGCCTTTCTCGTGGCCGTCTGGTTGAGCCCGGAGCCGTCGCTCTCGCTCTTTTGGGGCGTGGTGGTCCCCCTCCTCCCGTTCAGCTTCCTCGTCACTCCATTGCTATGGCGGGGCGTGTGTCCGCTCGCCACGCTCAACATGCTGGCAAACACCCCGGGGGGGCGGCGCCTCCCGTCGCGTGTCTCGCGATGGGCCGGCGCTCCGGCGATGCTCGCGCTCTTCGTGCTCGTCCCCGCGCGTCACTTCGCCTTCAACGTGCGTGGCGAGGCGCTGGCCCTACTCGTGGTCGGGGCGGCCGTGGCGGCGGTGGTCCTCGGACGCCGCTACGAGGCGCGCGCCGGCTTCTGCAACTACCTCTGCCCGGTGCTCCCCGTCGAGCAGCTCTACGGACTGCAACCGTCGATCGCCGTCGACAACCCGCGTTGCGCCACCTGCAGCGCCTGCACCCCGCGTGGGTGCCTCGACAACGCCCGGAGCAAGGCGGTCGCGCAGCTCCTCGGTCCCGCACGGCGGGGGCGTGGGTGGCTGCTCTCGGCGTTTGGGCTCTTCGCCATCGCCTTCCCGGGATTCGTCTACGGCTACTTCAACGTCAGCGACGCCGAGGCGTCGGCGGCGTGGACGATCTATGCGCACATGCTCGAACACGCACTCCAGAGCGCGGCGCTGTTCGGCACGTTGATCTTCATCTCCGGTGCGACGGCGGCGCTTGCCCTCCCGCTGCTCTCGGCGATCGCGGCGGGGACGTACTACTGGTATGCGGTCCCGGTGATCCTCAAGGCGCTCCACGTGCTGTCGCCAGCGGCGACGCTGGGCGGTCGGGTGGTCGTCGCCGTCTTCCTCGCCTGGTGGCTGCAGCGTGCGCTGCGGCTGACGGCGCGCGAGGCGCGAACGACCGGCACGCCGGAGTCGTCGCGCGAACTGCCCACGCTCGTCGTCGACTGAGGCGTCGCCGAGCGGTCAGTCGGGGATGACCGCCGTCGCTTCGATCTCGACCTTGGCGCGCGGCTCGACCAGACCGGCGACGATCACCACCGCCATCGCCGGGAAGTGGCGCCCCACGATCTCTCGATAGGCACGCCCCACCTCGCGCAGCGCCGCCGTGTACTCGTCGCGGCTGGTGACGTACCACGTGAGGCGCACGAGGTGCTCTCCCGAGGCGCCGGCGGCCGCGAGCACTGCCATCACGTTGCGAAAGGCCTGCGCACACTGTGTCGCGAAGTCATCGCTCTGGAACTGCATGGTGACGGGGTCCCACCCGATCTGTCCGGCGGTCACCACCAGGCGTCCGCGCGCCGTCATGCCGTCCGAATAGCCTGAGGGGCGCGGCCAACCGGGGGTGGCGAGCGGGGAGGGGAGCGCGCCTTCGCGTTCGGCCACGGGTCAACTCCTCGGTTCGGTGGCGGTCTCGCGCGCGCGGTCGCGCAGCACGAAGCGTTGCAGCTTGCCGGTCGCCGTGCGCGGCATCGTGTCGACGAACTCCACGGCCCGCGGGTACTTGTACGGGGCGAGCTGTTCCTTCACCCAGTCCTGCAGCACCCGCGCCGTCGCCGTGGAATGCTCGACGCCGGGTCTGGTCACGACGAAGGCCTTCACGAGCTGCCCGCGATGCTCGTCCGGCACGCCGATGACCGCGCACTCCTGCACCGCCGGGTGCTCCAGCAGCACCCCCTCCACCTCGGGGCCGGAGATGTTGTACCCCGACGAGATGATCATGTCGTCGGTGCGCGCCTGGTACCAGAAGTAGCCGCCGGCATCGCGAATGTAGGAGTCGCCGGTGAGGTTCCAGCCCCCCTGCACGTACGCGCGCTGGCGTTCGAGGTTGTCGAGGTATCGGCACCCGGTGGGGCCGCGCACGGCGAGTCGCCCGATGGTGCCGTCGGGGACGGGGCGCATCGACTCGTCCATCACGCACGCCTCGTAGCCCGGCACCACGCGCCCCGTTGCCCCCGGGCGCACGTCGTCTCCCGAGGCGCTGATGAAGATGTGCAGCAGCTCCGTGGCGCCGATCCCGTCGATGATCGTGAGTCCGGTCGCCTCTCGCCAGGCGGTGAAGGTCGACAGCGGCAACGCCTCCCCCGCCGAGACGCAGCGCTTGAGCGAGGAGAGGTCGTAGTCCTGTCGCATCCCCAGCATCGCACGATAGGCGGTCGGCGCGGTGAAGATGGTCGTCGCCCGGTACTCCTGGATCGCCTGGATGAGGAACGGGGGGGTCGCCTGCTCCAGGAGGACGCTGCTCGCCCCGACGCGCATGGGGAAGAGGACCAGCCCCCCGAGCCCGAAGGTGAAGGCAAACGGCGGGGAGCCGACGAAGACGTCGTCCATCTCCGGCTTGAGCACGTACCGCGGGAAGCAGTCGCAGATCGCGAGCACATCCCGATGGAAGTGCATCGTCCCTTTCCCCTCGCCGGTGGTGCCCGAGGTGAAGGCGATGAGCGCGACGTCGTCGGCGGCGGTCGCGACGTTGGTGAACGTCACCGGCTTCCCCGCCATCAGCGCCTCGATCGACCCGGTGGCGTCGACATCGGATGCCACGTTGTACTCGACGACCCGTCCCCCCTCACGCGCGCGGCCATCGTGATGGTGCGCCATCGCCACCGCACAGTCGGCGGCCAGGCGCGCGTCGGTGATGGCGAGCGCGATGCGTGCCTTGTCGGCGATGAAGACGAGCTCGCGGGCCCGGCTGAGCGGGACGGTGCTGACCACGACGCCGCCGGCCTTGAGGACCGCAAACCAGAGCGCGGCCATCATTGGCGAGTTGGGGCCACGCAGGAGGACACGGTTCCCCGGAACGAGACCGAGGTCGTCCACCAGCACGTGGGCGATCTGGTTGGCCCTGGCCAGCAGGTCGGCGTAGCTCCACATGAGGCCGGGGGCACGGAAGCAGGGGCGACCGCCCCATCCGCGCGCGACCGCCCCATCCAGCAGCTCGGCGGCGCAGTTCAGCCGGTCGGGATAGTCCAACTCCGGGATGCCGGCATAATCCATCGTCGGCCACAGGTCGCGCGCGGGGAGGGCATCGTGCGCGAAGTGGTCGACGTGTGCGGTGGCCACACCGCCTGGGAGGCGGCGCGTCGTGGGCTCGCTCATGCCTGGCCCTCCCGCGCCTGGTGCGGTGATTGCCCCTCGTGGCTCGCCGACCCGAGCACCTGCCCGGCGATGACCAGCTTCTGGATCTCGCTCGTCCCCTCGTAGATGCGCAGCGCGCGGATCTCGCGATACAGCGACTCCACGACGTGGCCCGTGCGCACGCCCAGCCCCCCCAGCAGCTGCACGGCGCCGTCGATCACCTGCTGGGCGCTTTCGGTGGCGTGCAGCTTGGCCATTGCGGCCTCGCGCGTGATGCGCGTCCCACGCGTGTCCTTCGTCCACGCCGCGCGGTAGATGAGCAACGCGCTGGCATCGATCGCCAGCGCCATGTCGGCCAGGCGCGCCTGCACGAGCTGGAAGTCGCTGAGTGCCTGGCCAAAGGCGCGCCGCTGGCGTGTGTGGGCCACCGCCTCATCGAGCGCCCGCCGCGCGAAGCCGAGGGCCGCCGCACCCACCGTGGAGCGGAACACGTCGAGCGTGCCTAACGCAATGCGCAGCCCCTTGCCGGCCTCGCCGATGAGCGCGCTCGCGGGAAGGCGGCATCCGTCGAAGGTGATGCGGGCCAGCGGGTGAGGCGCGATCACGTCGATGTGCTCGGCGACCCGGAACCCCGGCGTGTCGGCCTCCACGACGAAGGCGGCGAACGAACGTTCGCCGCCTTCCGGGTAGCGCGCAAAGACCGTGTAGAAGTCGGCGATCCCCCCATTGGAGATCCACGTCTTCTCGCCGTCCAGTCGCCACCCGCCGTCGGACTCGCGTCGCGCCGTCGTCGTCATCGACACGACGTCGCTGCCGGCGTTAGGCTCGGAGAGGGCAAAGGCGGCGATCGCCTCGCCGCGGGCCACGCGCGGGAGGTAGTGCGCCTTGAGTGCCTCGCTCCCGTACAGCGAGATAGGGCCGCTCCCCAAGCCCTGCATGGCGAAGGCGAAGTCGGCCAGCCCGTTGTGGTAGGCCAGCGTCTCGCGGGCGAGGCAGAGGGTGCGCACATCCAGCACGTCGCGCGCGCCGCCAAACGGGGCCGGGACGACGTGCTGCAGCCACCCCGCCTGCCCGAAGCGCCGCGCCAGCGTCGCCGAGGCGACGTCGACCGTCTCGTGGGCGATGAGGTGTTCCCACGCCGTCACCTCCCGCGACGCCGCCAGCGCCAGGTCGCGTGCGAAGGTACGATGCGACTCGTCGAAGAACGGCCAGTCGAGGTACGTCGTGTCGCTCATGGATTCGATGTCCTCAGTGCTGCGTGCGCCCCATCAGTTCCCCTCGAAGCGCGGGACCTCGCGCTTCACGAAGGCCCGATAGGCACGCTCGAAGTCGTTGGTGGTCATGCACACCGCCTGCGCCTGCGCTTCGTGCTCGATGGCCGCGTCGATGGACATGGCCCATTCGGCGTGCAGGCACGCCTTGGTGACGCCGTGCGCCACCGTGGGCCCGTCGGCGATGGCGCGCGCCAGCGCCAGTGCCTCCAGCTGCAACGACTCGGGGGTGACGAGGCGGTTGAAGAAGCCCCAGCGCTCCCCCTCCTCGGCGCTCATGAAGCGCCCGGTGTACAGCAGCTCGGCGGCCCGCCCCTGCCCGATGATGCGCGGCAAGAGGGCACAGGCCCCCATGTCGGCGCCGCTGAGCCCCACGCGCACGAAGAGGAAGGCGGTGCGCGCCCGCGCGGTCGCCAGGCGCAGGTCGCTCGCCATCGCCAGGATTGCCCCGGCACCGGCGCACACGCCGTCCACCGCGGCGACGATGGGCTGCGGGCAGGCGCGCATCGCCGCCACCAATCCCCCGGTCATCCGCGTGAAGGCCAGCAGGTCGGCGGTGCGCCCGCCGTTCTTCGCCTCCACCAGGGGCCCGATGATCTCGTGGACGTCGCCGCCCGAACAGAAGTTCTCGCCGGCACCGGTGATGATCACCACCTTCACGTCGACCGCATGCACCAGCGAGCGGAAGAACGACGTCAGCTCGGCGTACGACGCGAAGGTCAGCGGGTTCTTGCGCTCGGGACGGTCGAGCGTGACCGTCCCCACCCCGCCCTCCAGCGTCCAGCGGAAGTGGGCGGGCGAGTAATCGGCGAGGGCGAGGCGAGGGGCAGTGGACATGGCGAGGGAAATGGGCGCGAGGAAGGTGTCACCGCGTCGCGCGGCCGTCCAGCGCACCCGGCCCGCCCGCAGGACCACGCAGCTGGCGCTCCAGCGGCTGCTGTCCGCTGCGATACATCGGCGGCCAGTGCTGTTCGCGATACCCTAACGAGGCGGCGGCGCGCAACGTCCAGTGCGGATCCGAAAGGTGCGGTCGCGCCAGTGCACAGAGGTCGGCGCGCCCGGCGGCGATGATCGAGTTGACCTGGTCGGGCTCCGTGATGTTCCCCACCGCGATCGTGCGCGCTCCCAACTCGTTGCGAATGCGGTCGCTGAACGGCGTCTGCCACATGCGCCCGTACACCGGCTTCTGGTCGGGCGACACCTGCCCGGTCGACACGTGGATGATGTCGGCGCCGGCGCCGATGAAGGCGCGGGCGATCTCCACCGACTCCTCTCCTGTCACGCCCCCCTCCACCCAGTCGGTCGCCGAGATGCGGACCGAGATGGGGCGATCCTGTGGCCACGCCTCGCGCACCGCGGCAAACACCTCCAGCGGAAAGCGCAGGCGATGCGCCACCGACCCGCCGTATTCATCGGTGCGGCGGTTGGCCAGCGGCGACAGAAACGACGAGAGGAGGTAGCCGTGCGCGCAGTGCAGCTCCAGCATGTCGAAGTCGGCCTCGACGCTCAGGCGCGCCGCACGGGCGAAGTCGTGCACCACCTTGTCCATGTCGTCGCGCGTCATGGCGCGCGGTACCTGCATGGTGGGGCGATAGGCGATCGCCGACGGCGCGATGACCTCCCACGCGTCGCTCCCACCCAGCGGGAGGTCCCCGCCCTCGAGCCCGAGCTGCGTCGCCCCCTTGCGCCCCGAGTGGCCTAACTGCACGCAGATCTTCGCGCGCGACCACTGGTGCGCATAGTCGGTCACCCGGCGCCACGCCGCGACGTGCTGCGTGTCGTACATCCCCGTACAGCCGAGCGAGATGCGCCCTTCGGGGGAGACGCAGGTCATCTCGGTCATGACGAGCCCGGCCCCTCCCATCGCCCGCGCGCCGTAGTGCACGAGATGGAAGTCGTTCGGGACGCCGTCGGTGGCGCAGTACATGTCCATCGGCGAGACGACGACGCGATTGGCCACCGTCATCCCGCGCAGCCTGAACGGGGTGAACATCGGCGGGATCGTACGGTCATTGGGGGCGCCGTCCGGCGCGTCGGCCGTTGCCCCTCCTTGCAGCCGCTCCCTGGCCGCCGCCTCCCGCTCCGCGCGCGACGCGAACCATCGCTCCATACCGCCGAGGTAGTCGGCATCGCGCAGGCGCAGGTTCTCATGGCTCACTCGCTGGCTGCGCGTCAGGAGCGAATAGGCGAACTGCTCGGGCTCGAGCGTGATGTAGCGCTTCACGTGCTCGAACCACTCCATCGAGTTGCGCGCCGCGTTCTGGATGCGCAACACTTCGGTCACCCGTTGCGCCTGGTAGCGATCGACCGCCTGCGCCAACTGCGGCGACATGGCACCCCCGGCCGACAGGGAGTCGTCCGCTGCGCCGCACAATTCACGGGCGAGCGCGATCGCGTCTTCCATCGCCAGCTTGGTCCCGCTCCCGATGGAGAAGTGCGCGGTGTGCGCCGAGTCGCCGAGCAGGATGATGTTCTCGTGTCGCCAACGCTCGCACGTGACGCGCAGGAACGTCCCCCACGGATCACGCACGCGGTGGGGCGTGGCATTGAACTCCAGGCGGTGACCGTCCAACCAGGGCGCGAACATCTGCTCGCACGCGGCGATGGTCTCGGCGGCGTTCATGGCATCGAAGCCGGCACCGCGCCACGAGGCATCATCACATTCGACGATGAAGGCCGACTGCCGCTCGTTGAAGCGGTAGGCGTGCACCTGGTACACGCCGGCTGGCGTCTCGACGAAGATGAAGCTGAAGGCGTCGAAGAGGCGCGTGGTGCCGAGCCAAATGTAGTGATTGCTGCGTACGTCGCCCTGGTAGCCGAAGGCGTCGGCATAGGTGCGGCGCACCAGGCTGTTCACCCCGTCGGCCGCGACGATGAGGTCGGCCCCCTGCGCCTGGAGCGCCGCGACGTCCGGGACCTCCTCGCGGAAGTGCAGCTGCACGCCTAACGCTTCGGCGCGCCGCTGCAGGATCTGGAGCAGCGACTTGCGGGCGATCCCGCTGAAGCCGTGCCCGCCCGAGGTGATCGTCCGCCCGCGCACGTGGATGTCGATGTCGTCCCAGTGCGCGAAGTTGTCGGTGATGGCCCGATAGGTCTCCTCGTCGGCCAGCCGGAAGTTCTCCAGCGTCTGGTCGGAGAAGACGACGCCCCAGCCGAAGGTGTCGTCCGGGGCGTTACGCTCATAGAGCGTCACCTCGTCGCCGGGGCGCCCCTGCTTGAGCAGGAGCGAGAAGTAGAGCCCTGCCGGGCCGCCGCCGAGTACCGAGACCTTCATGCCTGTTCCCCTTCGTCGTCGTCTTCATCGAGCAGCCCCCACGCCGCCAGCTCGGCGGCGAAGTCCTCGTTGAGCTGCAACGGGCGGAGGTAGTACCACCACTCGCGCCCCGGGTCCAGTCCGTCGTCTTCCTCAACGTCCTCGCCCCACAGGCACGCGCTGGGCGCCGACGCCGCATGCAGCCGCTGGTCGAGCGACGTCACGCGTGGTTGTAGCACCGCGCGCTCGTCCGGCGTGGCCACCGCGAGGGCGGCGGCGATCGCATCGCGCAGGTCCATGTCGTTCAGGAAGTCGTCGAGCCCGAAGGGGTACCCGCCCTCCACGCTGGCCACGATCGCCTCCCACTTGTCCGCGACACCGGATAGCCCCTCACGTACCAATTCGTCGGGGCACCCTCGCTCGGCCAGCAGCTGTCGTACGGCGTCCTGTTCACTCATGGTCGTTCCTGGTGACGTTCACGCGGGGGGCGGCGGAAGGTGTGGCGGGATGCGTGGCGAGCCGTGCGGCGAGTGGCGTGGCGAACGATCGGTCTCGAGATGTGGCGAAGGGCTGGCTCACGAGCCCCCTCGCCGGCGCCCCTGACGCCGGAAGTAGCGTTCCCCGTCGTTCGGCCTGAAGTAGGTACGGATGATCCCGTCCTCGTCGAAGGCGAGAAAGGCCCCGCTTGCACGATCGAAGCGTGCGATCGTTCCGTCGCCCCGGCGGAGCTCGAGGATGTCACCTCCCACTGGCGCGTCACGCAGCTGTTGCGCCTGGCGGAGATAGTCGGCGCGAGTGATCGCCCCGAACTCGCCGCCGTGCTTGTCGAAGTGGTCGTCGAGCCGTTGCCGCGACCGAAAGCCGATGGATTTGCCAAAGCCGGTCGCGCCACGCGCCGACGACGGCGGCGCGACCTCCGGAGCGGCCGGCGCCGTCCCTTGCTCGCGTGCGTTGGCCGACATGGCGCGCGCCGCCAGCGAGTCGTCGGCGGATGCAGCTGCAACGGCCGTGCCGGTTCGCTGTCTCCGGCTGTCCGCGTCACCGCCGTCCGCGCCGCACCCCGCCGCGACGAACACCGCCAGCCACACCAAAGCCAGCGCCCGCGCGCGCGTGGCGCGGACGAGCACGGCGATCGAACGGCTCACGTGGGACACGGCGCGCTCACTTGCGCCCCAGCCATGACGCGCGGAACGCCCGAATCGCGTCGGTCACCGTCTCGCCCGCCGCCTCGAACGGGACGATCTCGATGCGCGGGCTCTCCGAGAGCGTCACCATCGCGTTGATCGTCTTCCCGCGCGACTCGAACACCAGCGGAAGCTGATCACCCGGCTTGTGCGCGGCCAGCACGGCGCCCCAGTCATCGGCGCTGGCGAGCGCCCGACCGTCGAGCGAGACCAGCCGATCATTGCGGTCGACGCCGGCCGCATACAACGGCGACCCGATCGGCGTCACGCCTGTCACGGCGGCCTTGCCTGCCTCGTAGCGCAGCCCCACGTCGCCGATCCACGCGCGCCCGGCGCGCGACGGGCGCAGCACGAAGCCCCCCTGCCGCAACAGTTCCGCGTATGGCGCGGCTTCGCGCCCTTCGATGTAGCGGTTGAAGAAATCGGTGGCGAACGCGGCATCGCCGGTCACGCGCGCCAGCGCGGCGCGTGCGTCGGCGACGCTGTACGGCTTCACCGGGGCATAGTTCCGTTGCTGCACACCATGCCTCGACCACATCTCGCGCATGAAGTCGTCGAGCGACTTGCCGCGCGCACGCAACGTGAGGTCGAGCGCGAGCCCGATGGCCTGGCCAAAGGGGTAGTACGAGATGAAGGTGTTCCCCTTGTTCTGCGGGTCGATGGAGACGGCGGCGTCGGTGAACGGCGCCTGCTGGCTCATCTCGACCGCCGAGAAGAAGCGGCGCCCCGGCGCGTGCATCACCAGGTTCACCGCCCCGGCCATGTCCTCCGCGAACTCGGCGTCGCTCTGCAGCTCGGCGCGCCGCATGGCCAGCGGGCCGTAGTAGCTGGTGAACCCTTCCGCCAGCCACAATTCGCCGGACATGTTCGCTTCCTCGAACGAGAACGGCTCGAGCGCCTTGGGACGGATGCGCTCCACGTTCCACGCATGGAAGAACTCGTGCGCCACCGTCCCGAGCAGGTCGGTCATGGAGCGGGCGAGTGATCCCGTGCTGGTGAGCGAGGTCGAGTTGCGATGCTCCATCCCATCGCCGGCCGCCCACGGGAGATAGTCGGCAAGGAAGGTGTAGGTCCCACCGTCGAACTCGGGGAGGGTGCCAAAGACCTTCGCCTCCTGCTCTACGATCTGCCGGGTCGCGTCAACAAAGCGCTGCGCCTCCTCGGCGGTGCCCAGGTGGTGCAGCGCGATGCGCAGCTTCTGTGACTTGCCATTGGTGGTCGCGTCCCACTCGTACCAGGACTGCGCGCCCAGGTGCGTGGGCGAGTCCATGAAGTACTGCAGGTGCGGGGCGGTGAAGGTCGAGGAGTCCTTCGTGGGGAAGAGCTGCGTCGCCACCGTCCACGAGGAATCGGGGCGATGGAACGTCACGCGAATGGGACGCGACTCGAGCCCGCGCGCCCACGCGAAGGTCGCCGGGATGTTGAGGTGCGCCATGCTGCGATCGATCCCGGCGTAGGTGCCGTCGCCGCGGTCGCCGAACAGCGTATAGGTCACCTTCACGGTGCCGTCGTGTCCGCGCACATCCCACTGGTGCGGGTTGGGGCGCGTTACCGTGAGCGCGCGCCCCTTGGAGTCGACCGCCTTGAGGGCGTAGACGTTCTTCGCGAACTCGTGCAGGGCGTAGCGCCCGGGCGAGCTGCGGCTCATGCGGAGCTGCAGCGCCCCCGGCGGCACGGCGCGAAAGGTCACCGCGACCTCCGCCTCGTGGTGCGCGGCATTGGGAAAGGCGATGGCATACTCGACCGCTGCCCCGCGCGCGGCAGCGTTAGGCGCGCGCTGGGCCTGCGCGGCGAGCGAGTGGGGAAGGGCGACGACGGCGGCGAACGCGAGGGGCGACAGGCGCATGGCGACGGGGAGCGATGGACGGGCCACGGACCCAACGCGGGACCCGGCGCAGGAGAATCTACGGCCCGGGCGAGGGGGGGCTACCGTCCAACGCCCCCCGTCGTGGTGCCCCCCCCCGCTCGCGCGCTGCCGCTACTTCTTCTTGGGCGCCTCGTACTTCGGCCGGCGTCCGCCCGTCCAGATCACCAGCGAACCGCACCCGTCCAGCGTCTGGAACTGCACCGGGACGCTCCCCCCGCGCGGGTAGACCTCCATGGCGCGGATCTCCTGCACGTTGACGAACGCGTCGATGTCGCCGTCCACGTTCATGACCTTCATCCCGTCGATGAAGACGGCGGGGTAGCAGAAGGCGCTGAAGCCCATGCCGCGCATCAGGATTCGGCTGCCGAACTGCCCGGGGATCACCTGCACCCCGGGAGTCATGCGCAGCAGGTCGGCCATGAAGAACGGGTTGCGCTTCTCGATGTCGTCCTCGTCCAGGAAGGTCCCGAAGCCGCGCTTGCGTCGCTCCTCGAAGTCGCGCATCTCGCGCGACGCAAAGACGCGCTTTGCCGTCACCTTCACTGTATCCAGGTACGTGCCGAACGACTCGAGACGCAGGTCCGTCACCGTTTCGTTCCCTTCCATGATGTCGATGGCGTGGCGCTGCGGGAGAAAGCCTAACGCGCGCGCCTCCATCGTGTACGTCCCGGCCGGGAGCTCCTGCATGCGGTACGCCCCGGTGGAGGTCGTCGCCACCTCGACCCCGCTCCCCCAGAACGTGAGGCGCGCCCCCTCGAGCGGCTCTCCGTCTGGACGGCGCACGACGCCGCGCAGCACGCCGTTGCCACGAAGCACGGTGGTGGTGATGCCGGTCGAGTCGGCGGTGGAGTCACGCAGCGACACCGCACGCGACGGTCCCACGAAGAGGTCGCGCCGCAGGAGCCCCGTCGACGGCACCTCCAACTCGGCGAATCCGCTCGAGTCGGTCGCGTTCCAGGCGTGCAGCATCACCGTCCCGCCCATGGGGACGCCGCAGATTGCCACACCGCCCACCTCGCTCGTTTCCCCCTGCACCGACGGCGTGACGCGCTGGATCCCCTCACCACCGATCGTGATCTCCGACCATTGCACCTTGACCGTCGACTTCGGGCGCGTCAGCCCATCGACCGCCGAACGCACGAAGCCGACAAAGACGCCGAGCGAGTCGCTGATGGCCCTGGGGCCGCAGAGCGCGGTGCGCAACGTGAAGGCCGAGGGCACCGCCAGCGGGGCGCGCAGGTCGCCGCTCGTGCGCACGTCCACGCGCACCAGTGGCGGGGTGATCCCTAACGAGTCGATCAGCGCGTGGTAGAAGCCCAGCAGGTAGGTCCCGGCCTGCACGGAATCGAACGCGAAGGCCCCGTTCTCCCCCGTTTCCACCGACCGCGCCTGTGTTGCCTCGCGTGCCGACACGAGCTGCACCACCGCCCGGGCCAGCGGGCGCATGGCGAGCGAATCGAAGACGACGCCCGAAAGGCGCGCGCGCACGGAGGGGGACTCCTGCGCCGCGAGCCCCCCCGGAGCGAACCCCAGCGCGATCGCCAGCGCCAACGCCGCCCCCACGCGTTGCGCCTGACGCCGCCTCGTACACCGCGCGCGTGGCACCCTCCGCTCCAATCTTGCCCAGTGCATCATCGCCCGTCTCCTCTGCGGTGTCCCACGCGTCGCGCCCCCGATAGCGACTGATACCTCCACGATGCCCGAACGGTACCACCGGCGCGAGCGGAGTTCGGCGTCGCGCCGCGCCGGCCGACGAACCCCGGTCGACGTCACCCCTACGGCGTGCGCGGAACCTCCCGTCCCCGTTTCGCCAGCCATCCACGCGCGCCGGTCCAGACGACCACCGTGCCGCACGTCAGCGACTGATACTCCGCAGGCGCCTGGATGCGCCGTGGGTAGACCTCGATCGCCCGCACGATGCTCGCCGGGATCAGGTCGTCGATGCTGCTCTCGTGTCGCGGGACATGGATCCCATCGATGATGAGCTTCGGCTCGCACTGTCCTTCACCCGCGAGGCTGCGCATCGCCACCGCTCGCGCCCCGTCCACCGTGACCACCTCCACACCGGCAATGCCGCGCATCAGGTCGGTGAAGCTCAACGGTCGCCGGCGTTCCACGTCGTCCGGGTCCAGGAAGACCCCCTGCGACAGCGCCTTGCGTCGCGTGAAGCCGGCCAGGTTGTCGCCCAGCGCCGGACGCCCCCCGAAGACCCGCACGGTGTCGATCGTGGTCGGGAACTCCTCCAGCGGGAGGTCGACCACCAGCTCCTGGCGCGCCACCAGGTCGATGAGTTCGCGGCGCGGGGCGTAGCCAAGCGCGCGCAACTCCAGCATTCGCGTCCCGCTCGGGACCCCCGCGAGGGTGAACTCGCCGCGGTCGTTGCTGCGCACCTCACGCGTCTCGCCGTACAGGCGCACGCGCGCGCCCGCGAGCGCGGCGCCATACGGGGTGCGTACCGTCCCGCGCACCGTGCTCGATGCCCCCTCCCTCGTGGCGACGAAGAGGTCGCGCACCAGCAGCCCGTCGTTGGGGACGCTCACTTCCAGCGTCGCGCCGGAGTCGCGCCCCGCCGCGGCGTTCACGAGCACCAGCCCGCCGGCGGGGACCTGGCAGAGGGAGAACCAGCCATCCTCGCCCGCGTGCGCCGTCACCTCACGCACCCGCACTTCGGCCCCGCGCTTGCCGATCACGATCTCGCTCCAGCGCGCCCGCACCGTCGCCTCGGGCTCGGCCCCGGTCGTGCTGGCGCTGCGCACGAATCCCACCACCGCGCCTGACGAGTCGCGCGTGGCGCCGCTGCCGCACGCCTGTCGCAGGACCGTCGTCACCGATGGGACGGCCAGGTCGATGGCGTGCACCGACTCGTCCTGCACCTCCACGCGCGACAGTGGCGACTCGACGCCAAGCGAATCGAGCTTGGGGTGGAAGAAGCCGAGCAGGAAGCGCCCGCGCTCCACCGGGGGAAAGGCGAAGCGCCCGGTGGAATCGGAGGTCACCGCCAGCCGCAGTGTCCCGTTGAGCGCGACCAGCTGCACCAGCGCCCCGGACAGCGTCGCGCGTGAGATGCTGTCGTACACCACGCCGACCACGCGCCCCACCGGCCTGGGTTGCACGGCCATCGACGGCCATGCGGAAACGGGCGAGGCGGGCGTGACCAGCCCCGCCAGCGCCACGCCGGCCATCGCCACTCCCCACGCGCCCTGCCGAAGCGTCACATCACCCCGCGAAATCGTTCGGGATCGGGACGTCGCCGCCGTAGTCGTAGAAGCCACGCCCGTTCTTCTTCCCCAGCATCCCGGCCGCCACCATGCGCACCAGCAGCGGGGGAGGGGCATAGCGCTGCTCCCGATACGCCCCCCACATGATTTCGGCCACGCGATGCAGCGTGTCCAGCCCCACGAAGTCACAAAGTGCGAGCGGCCCCATCGGGTGGCCCGCCCCGAGCTGCATCCCGACGTCGATGTCGGCGACCGACGCCACGCCGCGCTCCAGGGCGCGCACGGCATCGAGCATGTAGGGGACGAGCAGGAGATTCACCACGAAGCCCGGCGAGTCCTTCGACGCGATCGGCTCCTTCCCGATCGCCCGCACGAAGTCGAACGCCGCGCGCATCGTCGCTTCGCTCGTGGTGATCGTGCGCACCACCTCCACCAGCCGCATCGCCGGAACGGGGTTGAAGAAGTGCAGCCCGATGAAGCGATCACCCCGTGTCGTCGCCGTCGCCTGCTCCACGATCGACAGCGACGAGGTGTTCGAGGCGAAGATGGTGTGCGGGGCGGCCAGCGTGTCGAGCGCGGCCCAGAGCGCGCGTTTGGCCTCCAGCTGCTCCACCACCGCCTCGACGATGATGTCGCACGACGAGAGCGCGCCGAGATCGGTGGTGAAGGTGAGGGTATCGAGCGTTCGTTCCCGCGCATCGGGGGAGATCTTCCCCTTCTCAATGAGCCGGGAGAGCGATCGCTCGATGGCACTCCGCGCCCGCGCGCACAGCGCGTCGTCCAGCTCGCGGAGGATGGTCCGGTGTCCGTGTTGCGCCGCCACCTGGGCGATGCCGGCTCCCATGAGCCCGCCGCCGACAACGCCAACTGTGCCTGAGTGGGTCATTCCCCAGTATGCGCCGGTCCCCCGCCACCCGACAGCACGGCGAACCGTGACAGACTCCTCCCGAATCCCCTCTACCTGATGCTCTCGACCTTACGGGTGACCACGTCGATGAAGTCGGCGAGCGGGTTGGCCGGCTTGCGCATCTCCCCCCGCTCCAGCCGATCGAGCACCTGCTCCAGCGCGAGCTGCGCCCGCGTCACCCGCTGGCGTTGCGACGCCGCCACCGCGTAGCCAATCCCCCCGCCGCCCAGCGCCGGCAGCATCCCCAGCAGCGCGCCGAAGAACATCGACCCCTCGGGGATCAGCGACGCCAGTGCCATCACCCCGCCAAAGCCCAGGACGCCGGTCCCGGCGATGATCGAACTCCCCAGCACATGACGCTTCCGTGCCTCCACGAACGAGGCGTCGAGTCGCACGATGCAGCGCTGTGCGTCGACCGGCACCACCGTGGCCCCCACCTCGTCGCTGTTGATGAGCGAGTACGGACGCGCGCCCATCTTGAGCCCGGCCTGCAGCGACATCATGAAGTCACGCCGCCCCTCCCACGTGAGGCGGTCGTTGAAGCGACGCTTGGCGCGCATCCTCCTCGCGCTGCATCCAGTCGTCCAGGCGCCCGAGCAGGTCGGTCGGCGTTCCGTTGACCACGCGCGAGGCAGTGACCGCCTCGCCGCCGAAGAGGCTCCCCCACTACGCCACGCGCCTCGGGCACCTGCACGCGCGTGCGCTCTTCGGCCAGCGCCAACCGCACGTGCTCGGCGCTGATCCCCACTTCCTTCCCCACTTCGATGAGCTGCGCTTCGCTCATCTGCTCGGCCGGCTCGGACTGTCCAGCCTGCAACTCGGCGGCACGCGCCAGCACGCGCTCCAGCGACTCGCGGTCGAGCGGGGCCGGCGGCTGGGGGGTGGGACGGGGGATCGGGGCGCTCCCGGATCGTGGGTCGGTCATCGGTGGGTGAAGGTCAGATCCCGCCCAGCACGATCTCGATCTGGCGTTGCAGCGCCGTCACGATCTGCGCGGGGAGGGGGAAGGTCGCGTTGAACGATGCCGACGGATCGCCCGTCGGCACGGTGGCGCGGGCCAGTCGCAGGTAATATCGCTGGTAACCCGCCAGAAGGTCGGGGGCGATGCGCTCGAGGAGCATCGCCCCGCCACGCACTGCAGCCAGCGTGGTCCACTTCCCGGTGTCGCCGCTCCGCTCGTCGGCCGCCGACGTGTTGTCGCGCACCGCCGCCGTCGCCACCGTTCCCACCACCTCGTGCGCCACGACGTACAGCGCGTCGCGCGGGTCTTCCTGGTCGGCGGGGAAGGTCACCGAGACGAAGTTGTCGTTCCCCCCGACCGACAGCGTGCGCCCTTCGCCGCCCAGCGGCAGCGAGAGCAGGATCACCCCGTCGCGCTGCATCGAGTTGCGCATGAAGGGGGTGAAGGCGGTGCGATACGTGCCGGCCCACAGCGTCTCGATCGCGCTCCGCATCGAGCCCCGCCGCTGTTGTTGCTGCAGCCAGTAGCCGCGGTAGAAGCGCGTGCGCTCATCGTCGAGCCCCTGCACGAAGAGGCGCAGCCAGTCGCGATCGTCGGCGGTGGGGAAGTACGTGCGCACGGTGGCGTACATGCGCAGCTCTTCCTGCGTGCGCGCCTGTCGCACGTCGCCGTTGTCGCGCACGAAACGTTCAACGCCGCGGCGTAGGTCGTCCCACGAGGCGAAGTACAGGGCGAGGAACTGCGCCGATGCGAGGTTGGCGTTCTCGGAGAAGCGACGTTGCAGCTGCGAGCGGCTGGCGTCGAACGCGCCGTCGGCCGGCCGCACGCTCACGAGCCCGCTGCGATACCCCGGGCGGAAGTACGGGACGAGCGACGCATCGTCCTGCAGCAGCGCGAAGCCGTGCAGCCAGAGATCGACGTGCTCGCGCGACTCGATGCGCCAGCCCACTCCCCCGCGCACCACGCCACGCGCAGGCGCGGCGCCGGCCGAACCGCGCGTGCTGGTGTCGGGCCTCGTCGAGGTGTTGTCGACCGGAGGGCCCGGCACCGCCGCAACGGTGACGGTCTGAGACGAGGCACAGGCGCCAGCCACGACCAGCGCGAGAACGAGCGAGACGGAAGTTCGACCCATGTAGGGAGCACTACGAGACGGGAGGTGGAAAGAGTGTCACCCGTTCGATAGTACCCGGGCGAACGCCTGCGTTCGCCACCTCCCGTCTCTCGTGTTCCGTCCGTCCTTACGCCTTCCCCACCTCTCGTCCGCACGTGATGCAGAACTTCCACCCCACCTCCAGCTCCGTGCTGCACGCGGGACAGTGCTGCACGGTGAGGTTGTGCCCGCAGTTGGGGCAGAAGGTGACGCGCCTCCCGTCGGGGAGGACGCCGCCGCAGTAGCGGCACCCTTCGCCGGAGGATGACGGGGTCGGAGCGGTCGAGCGGGGAGCAGCCATTTTGGCGTCGGACGATGCCAGAGGAGTCGGGCGGCGAAGCGGGGCCGCACTCGCCCCCGCCGGTGCAGCGTTCGCACCCAGGGGGGGACGGGCGGGTGCGTGATGGAGCGTCGGCGATTCGGGGGGCGCACTCACCACGCGCGCCGCTGGCGGTGCCGCGGACGACGACGCGGCTGCTGCCGTCGGGGAGGCGGTCGGCGGCGCCGGCGCGAACGCCGAGGGCGCTGCGCTCTCGGGTGCGCCCCTCCCCACCATGGGGCTCTCGCCCGTCGCTTCCACCGACTCAGTCGCCCGACCGGCGAGGACGGCCTGCTCGCTCGGGCTCAGCGACGACGCGGACGACACCAGTTCGCCCCCCGCGGCGCGCTTCTCCAGGGCGCGGAGCGCCTCGGCCGAGAGCGAGACGGTCGACGTGGCGAAGATCCGAAAGGCGGCCAGGTCGGGGTTGGGTGACGCCAGTTCGGTGCGCATCGCCTTCTGCATCTCGGCGTCGCCCAGCAGGTAGCCGCGCAGCCCGGCCAGCAACTGCATCACCGCCAGCTCGTACTCCTCGTTGGAGTCGAAGCCCAGCTCTCGGCGGTTGGTGCGATACGGAATGATGTGCTGGTAGAGCTGCGACACCTCGAATCCCCGGGTGAGCAACTCGGGGAAGCCGGCGCGAATGTTCTGGACCAGGCGGCGATACAGGCGGTCGAGCTCGTCCATCGATCGGTGCGTTCAGGATGTGAGGCGGGGAGCATAACGAGTGGCGACGTGCGCCGCTCGCGTCAACGCCGCTCGAGGCGATCCATGGTCCCGTCGACGTCCTGGTTGTACTTGCCGCGCGCGGCGCCGCCCACGCGCTCGATCGTGCGCGTCACGACGTCCTCGTCATGCTGCTTCGAATCCTTGAAGCCGTACGAGTAGCCGGCGGCGAATCCGATGGCCAGGATGAGCAGGATCTTGAACATTTGGAGCTCCGGGGCGAGAGCAGTCCTGTCAGGGACGCCCCGCGGCGACCACGGGTAACCGCGCGGCTGCCTTGAACTTCGCCGCGTCGGGGAACGGCTCCAGTCGCATGCGGCTCGCCGCCTGGCTCGCCTTGGCCGCCCAGGCGGCGTAGCCCGACTCCACCAGGCCGGTGGAGTGCGTCTGTTCGCCGGCCGCCGTGATGGCCAGGTGGTTGGCGTATTCGTTCTGCGCGTGCCCGGCGTGCCCCTTCACCCAGCGCCACTCCACCTGATGCCCGTTGACGGCGGCCACCGCCTGCTGCCAGAGCTCCAGGTTCTCGATCGCCCCGCTCTTTCGCTTCCAGCCGCGGCGCGCCCAGTCATGCACCCAGGTGGACATGCCGTCGACGATGTAGCGCGAGTCGGTGGTGAAGACGACGCGAAAGCGCGACCCCTTGTGGGCGAGGGCGGTGAAGGCCTCGATCACCGAGCGCAGCGCCATTCGGTTGTTTGTGGTCGCCGGCTCCGAGATCCAGACGTCGCGCCGTACGATCTCGCCGCCATTGCGCGCGTACTCGACGAGGACGCCGGCCCCACCGGGGTTCTCGCCTTCGCGTCCGTTGCCCAGGCACGATTCGTCGGCATACACCGCCACCAGCGGGGCGTCGCTCGCGGTCGTCATCAGCGCACCACCTCGAAGGAGTCGATCTCGTCGAGAATGAGGATGATGCGGTCGCCGGTGGTGGGATGGGCCGCCTCGATCGCCTCCTTGCCTTCGCGCATGAAGAGGCGCTGCGGAATGACGATGTACTCCGTCCCGCGCCGAAAGACCGAGAGGCGCTTTCCCTTGGCGATCGCGTGTTCGAGGGCGTCGTACTCGCTCGTGGTGAACTGCGCCATCACGCCACCGTTCCGCGCATCCAGTCCTGCGCCAGGCGGGCGAGCACCCGGGTGGCGCGCTCCACCTCATCCATCGGGATCCACTCCTCGTCGGCGTGCGCCAGGATGATGTCGCCGGGGCCGTAGCAGATGGCGGGGATCCCGGCGTCGTTGAGCAGCGCGGCGTCGGTCCACGCGCTCATCCCCTCGTGCAGGATCGTCTCGCCTTCGGCGTGCATCGCCGCCTCGAGCGCGCGCACGATCGGGGCGTGGCCCGGCACGTCGCTCGGTCCCTGCGTGAGGACGTGTCGCAGCTGCACGTCGAGGGCGTCGTCGATCGCGGCCACCCGCTCGCAGGCGGCGGCGAACTCCTGCAGCACCTGGTCGGTCGATTCTCCCGGCAGCGTGCGGCGTTCCACGCGCAGGGTACAGCGGTCGGGATACGTCGACCATCCGCTCCCTCCCTCGATCGTCGCCAGATGCAACGAGGCGTGCCCGAGCAACGGGTGCGTGCGATGGTCGAGGATGTCGCGTTGCAGCTGGTCGAGCGCGGCGATCACCAGCCCGGCATGCCGGATGGCGTCGACCCCCAGGTCGTATCGGCTCCCGTGCGCGGCGCGCCCACGGAAGTCCAGCTCCACCCAGACGAAGCCGCGATGCGCCGGGTTGATCGCCAGGCGCGTCGGCTCGGTGACGATCGCCGCGTCGGCGCGCAGCCCCGTGGCCACCAGCGCCCGCGTGCCCAGGCTCTCGTACTCCTCGTCGGCCACGGCCGTGATCACGATCTCGCCGTCCAGCCCCTCGGCGGCCGCCCGTGCGGCGGCGGCGCACATCGCCGCCACCCCGCCCTTCATGTCGCAGGCGCCGCGCCCGTAGATGCGCCCGTCGCGCTCCTCGGCGCTAAACGGCGGATGCAGCATGCCGTCCACCCCCACCACGTCGAGGTGCCCGTTGAACAGGAGGACGCGGCCCCCGGGGCGCCCGATGCGGGCGACGACGTTGGGGCGCCCGGGCGCCGCCTCGACGAGCGTGGTGCGAAAGCCCCACGCATCGAGCGTGGTCGCGAGGGCATGGGCCACTGCGCCCTCGCCCGGCCCTCCCGGAACCAACGACGGATTGCGCGAATCGACGGCGACCAGCTGGCGGAGGAGGGCGATGGCATCGCCGGTTGGGATGGCGGTCACGTCTCAGACGGGGGAAGGGGATCGCCCTCCGGCCACCAGGCAAGGCCCTGCTGGTCGACGGAGAACGGAAGGGGGGTGGCGAGCGATTCGACGGCGCGGCGCACCGGTTCCTCGAAGCCGTGCGCGGCGACGAGCAGGACGCACCCGCCCCCCGATGCGCCCAGCGCCTTGCCGCCAATGGCGCCGGCGGCGGTGGCCACCTCGAGGATCCGGTCGATGAGCGGCGTGGTGATGGACGGGTGCAGCGCCCGCTGGTGCACCCAGTGCTCGCCCACCAGCATGCCTAACGCATCGAGGTCCTCGGCCACCAGCGCGTCGGCCATCGCCTCGGCCAGCGCCTTCATGCGCGCGAGGGCGGTGAGGACGCGCGCCTCGCGCGCTGCGTAGGCGTCGAGCACCGCGGCGATCGTGTCGCCGGAGATGCGCGACAGCCCGGTGTACACCACCACGCACCGCGCCTCGAGCGCGCGCACCATGGGGCGCGTGAGCGCGAGGCGGTGCACGCGCGTCTCCTCGCCAAAGGCGAGCGAGAGGGCGCCGCCATAGGCGGCGGCGTAGTGATCCTGCCGCCCACCGGCGATGTGCAACTCTTCCACCTCCACGCGCCGGCTGGCCTCGGCCAGCGCCGAGCGGTCCGCGGGGACCTGGTCGCGCACGGCGCGCAGGTGGGCGGGAATGGCAGCTGGCGGGAGCGTTGCCGGGTCGGTGACGCCGGCGTCGCGCGCGACGGCGCGCCACGCCTCGATGGCCCCCATCATCGCGACCCCGGCCGCCGACGAGCCGCCGAGCCCCGCGCCTAACGGGAAGTCGTTGTGCAGGCGGGCGCGCACCCCGGGAAGTGCCGCCACGCGCAACGCGGCGTCGGCCAGCGCCCGCTCGCGCGTCTCATCGATCCCGTCGTGTGGGCCGGCGCCGTGCAGGTGCACCGTCGCGTAGCGCGTGATCGCGAGGTTGCAGACGACGCCCCCCTGTTCGTTCGCATACGGCGGGACGTCGGTCCACCCCCCGCCAAAGTCGATGCGGGTGGGGGCGCGAGCAACGAGAGAAGGCATGTACCAAAACAAGCACACGGGGCGACGTCTCGCGACGTCGCCCCGTGTGCGGCATGCCCGCAGCGGCCCTACTTCTTCTTGGGCGCCGCCTTGGCCGCGGGGGCGCCCTTCGCCGGAGCCTTCGTCGCGACCTTGGCAGGCGCCTTCGCCGCGGGCACCGGAGCCTTGGCTGCCGGCTTGACTGGCGCCGGGGCCTTGGCGGATACCGGCTTGGGGGCGGGCGCCTTGGCCGCTGGCTTGGCCGGCGCCGCCGGCGGGGCGACGACCGCCTTCGCAGGCTTGGCCGCCTCGGCAACCGGCGCGGGGGCCGGCGACGGAGTCGGGGTGGGCGCCGGCTTGGGCGCGGCCTTCACCGGCTCGGGAGCGACGACCTTGGGCGGGCGCGGCACGACCGGGTGTTCGAGCGTCACCACCGGCGGCGGCGCGGCGGCAGGGGCGACCTTCTTGGGCGGCTCGACCTTGGCCGGCTCAGGCTTGGCGACCTTGGGCATGGAAGCGTGCGCCGCCTCCACGTCACGCATGAGCTTGTCGGCCTCGTCCTGCGTCATCTGCGCCCGGCGCACCATGTACTGCACCAGGTCACGCGCGCTCTCGATCGCAAACGGGGTGAGCCCAGCCGCAGCGCCCACCACCTCGCGCATCGTCCCGGCCATCCGGCTCCCGGCCTCCAACGAAATCTCGTGCGCCTTGGCCGCCATCTCGGCCATGGTGTCGCGCACGTCCTGCCCACGATGCCCCGGACCGCGCTTCGGCGGCGTGGGCGCCGGGGGGGCCAGCTCCTCCCCCTCGGGGATATCGTCAATAGATGCGATATTTTCGGACATGAAGCGTATGCTCCGGCGACGTGGTCAGGACACCACGGGGTGCCCGGCTACCCTCCCAAATCCCATCGGCCGCCGGAACCGGGCGGCGAAATGAGGGGGTAATGCGGCGGTAAGTATATGATTTTTCGGAGCCTACGCAAGTCGCGGCGACCCTCACCGCCCCCCATATTCTCCCGCGAATCGCCGCGGACGTCCCATTTTCGACACGCCACCATCCGGCCACCAAACGCCGAGTAATGCTACAGGGAATCCGAATACTCGACCTGAGCCGCGTCCTCGCCGGACCGCTCGCCTCCATGAACCTCGGCGACCTCGGCGCCGACGTTCTCAAGATCGAACGACCGTTCATCGGCGACGAGACCCGCGCCTGGGGCCCGCCGTTCGACGAGCGCGGCGAGGCGGCCTACTACCTCTCCATCAATCGGAACAAGCTCGGCGCGGCCCTCGACCTCGACCTCCCCGCCGACCGCGCCCTGATCGAACGGCTCGTCGCTGGCGCAGACGTCGTGCTCGACAACTACAAGCGCGGCACCCTCGAACGCAAAGGGCTCGCCCCGGAACGGTTCCTCCACGAGCACCCGGCGCTCATCTGGTGCACCGTGACCGGCTTTGGCCCCGAGGCTGACCGCCCTGGCTACGACTACGTCGTGCAGGCCGAATCGGGGTGGATGTCGATCACCGGTCCACAGGAGGGCGAACCGACCAAGAGCGGAATCGCGTTGGCCGACGTCACGGCGGGCAAGGACGCCACCATCGCCATTCTCGGCGCCCTTGTGGCGCGGGAGCGCGCGCCGGCGCCCCTGCCGGTGGCGCAGCGCCGCCTCTTCGTCTCGCTCCTGCACAGCGCGACCGCCGCCCTGGTCAACGTCGCGCAGAACGTCCTAGTGAGTGGGCGCGAGGCCGGGCGCTGGGGGAACGGGCATCCGAACCTCGTCCCCTACCAGCTGTTCCGGGCGGCGGACCGCTACCTGGTGCTCGCCGTCGGCAACGACGGGCAGTGGAAGGGGTGCTGCCGCGCGCTCGGGCTCGATGTGCTCGGGGATGATCGAGCGCTCGCCACCAACACGGGGCGACTGGCCGAGCGCGATCGGGTGGTGGCGGCGATCGCCGAGCGTCTGGTCGCGCGCCCGGCCTCCGAGTGGATCGCCGCGCTCGACGCGGCGGGGGTCCCGTGCGGCGTGGTGAAGGGGGTGCAGGAGGCGCTCGCGGCGGTCGACGCCTCTGCCGCGACCGGGGTCGCACCGGTGATTCCGGGGTGCTCGGTTCGCCGTCGCCCCCCGACGCTCGACCAGCACGGGGCGCTGGTACGCGAACTCGGGTGGGAGGCGTTCGCGCGCGTGCCGGGCGATGCCTGAATGCCGACGCGGTAGGTCGCGCGTCGTGAACCAACGCGCCGCTTCGGGGTAGCCCCGGGCGTGCCGACCGTCGCCTCCCTCCGCTCGCTCGTTGGCGCCATCAGCCTCGCGCTGGTCGCCGCCGCCTGCGGCGACGATACGTCGGCGCCGGTCACCGAGCCGTTCGTCACCTCGTTCGACCGGATGTGGAATACGGTCGATCGGGAGTACTCCTACTTCGAGTACAAGGGGATCGACTGGTACGCGGTGCGTTCGGCCTATCGCCCGCGCGCTGAGCGCGCGACCAACACGCCCGACTTCATCGAGGTGGTGCGCGAGGCGCTGGGAACGTTGCGCGACGTGCACGTCTGGATCCTCACCCCCGACGGGCGCTTCATCGGGACGTACACGCCCACGCACCGCCGCAACTGGTCGATCGCGATCAAGGCGGCGCAGCTGCAGCGTCCCGGTTGGGTGAACGTGTCGCCCTCCCTGTACCACGCCAACCTGGACGGCGTCGCCTACATCGCTATTGCGACCTTTGCCAACGGGCAGTTCGACGTTGCAGCCTTCGATGCCGTCCTGGACCGGTATCGCGACGCGCGGGCCATCGTGCTCGACGTGCGGATGAACGGCGGGGGGAACGACGCGTTGGCGTACCAGGTGGCGGGGCGCTTCACCACGGCGACGCGCACCACGGGATACGTGCAGTACCGGAACGGGCTGCGGCACGACGCCTTCACCGCGCTCACGGCGCGCACCGTCGGTCCGCGTGGCGGGTGGCAGTTCACGCGTCCCGTTGTGTTGCTGACCGGGCGCGGGGCGTACTCGTCGACGGAAGGGTTCGTGTCGGCGATGCAGGTGCTGCCTAACGTGACGCTGGTGGGCGACACCACCGGTGGCGGGTCGGGGAATCCCTCGGTCTATCCGTTGCGGGACGGCTACGGGATCTCGGTGTCGCGGTGGATCGAGTACACGGCCGATCGCCAGCCCATCGAGTGGCGCGGCATTGCCCCTGACAGCACCGTTGCATTCAGCGAGGCGGCGGTCGCGGCGGGGGAGGACGAGACGCTGACCTATGCGCTCGACCTGGCGGTGCGGCTCCCGGCGGCGCGGCTCCCGGCGAGATCGGGGCAGGTGGCCAGTGGTGCGCTCGGCGCGCGGCCCGGACGAGCCGGGTCGGGGGGGCGTTAGCCCTCGCTCGCGCGGCCGTTTCGGGGTGTTCCGGCAAGTATCGGCACGGGGCGCGGAGGGACTACGTCGGGCGTGTTACGCGCCTGATGGTCCGTCGTCTACCTCACGTGACTGTACTCGCGCATCCCATCGCCCCCCGAGCGGGACTATCGAGAGCCGCGGAAAGCGGTTATGCTAGCGCCGTGAAAACGACGGCACCTGCCTCTCCAGTAGACCAGCTCGAGGCCGACCAGGAGATCATCACCAAGGTGCTTGCGGGCGACCGCAATGCCTTTGGTGTACTGATCCAGCGTTACAGCGATCCGCTCTACCGCCATGCCCTGGGCATGACGGGAAGTCCGGACGTTGCGGAAGACATCCTCCAGATGTCCTTCATCAAAGCGTTCCAGCACCTCTCCGAGGTGCGCGGTCGATTTGATGCCTGGGTGTTCCGCATCGTCGCCAACGGGTGCAAGGACTGGCTGAAGAACATTCGCCGGACCCACCTGAGCTACGAAGAGGACGACCAGCCCACTTCGTACGCGACCCCCGAGGAAGAGCTCGATCGCACGCAGCTTCGCAATGACCTTGACGTCGCGTTGGCGCAGTTGCCGACATCGCTACGGGAAGCGTTCATCATGAAGCACGTGGAAGGACGGTCGTACGAAGAAATGGCTGATCTACTGGGTACAACGGTCGGGGCACTGAAGATGCGCGTCCATCGCGCGCGTGAAGCGCTCCAGGCTCTCTTAGAGGAGAAATACGCCTAATGCTCGACAGACATAACGAGCGCGACGGCCGTGCCGAGCGTGAACGCCCCCTGCGCCCGTCCGATGAGATGGGGAACGTCCGCGGAGAGCGTGAAGTCCCGCTGTCGCCGGTTGCCACGCCAGACGTGATCAACCGTTGGCTGGATGGCGAACTGCCGGAGCCGACCGGGCTGCGTGGCGATGCCGCGCGCTCGGTGGAGTTCTGGCGCCGCCTGGGCGAAGAGACGGACAAGCGTCGCCGCATGATGACGCCGGCCCATCTGCCGGAGAAGATCATGGCTTCGTTGCCGCCGCTGGCCACCCCGCAGACGTCGATGGTGCCGTGGTACCGCAAGGACATGAAGCTCAACCCGATGATGGCGCTGGCCGCTGGTGCCGCGCTCTTCACGCTGGGCTTGGTCGCGGCGCAGGCGTTGCTGCGCTAAGCGACGAGCAGGCCTGACGACGAGCGGGGCGGCGCCACACCGGCGCCGCCCCGCTGTGTTTCTCGGGTGCTCGCGGCGCCCGCACCTCCTACTTTGAGGGGTGCAGATCCAGCTCCCTCTCTCCGCGTCCACGGTCGAACTCGACGCCGCGATCCTTCAGGTCGCCGTTGCGACCGGGTTGGTGGCGTACGCGGGGTCGCTCTACCGCCGGTACCGCAAGTCGCACTTCGCCTGGTTCGCCATGGCGTGGGCGCTGTATCTCACGCGCCTGCTCGCCATCATGGCCTTCCTGGTCACGCAGGCGAGCGGGTGGCTCTACTGGCACCAGGTGGTCACGGGTTGGACGGCGCTCGCGCTGCTCTGGTCGGCCCTGGTCTTCTCCCGGCAGCTGCAGTTCAGATGGGTGTACCTGCTGGCCATGCTGTTCCCGCTCGGCTGGTCGTACGTGGCCATCTATGTCATGCGGGACTTCTTCTGGGCGGCGCTGCCGGCGGTTCTCTTCCTGTCGTTCGTGACCGTGTGGACCGGGGCGGTCTTCTGGCGGCACTGGCAGCGCACGCGCGTTGGTGGGGCACGATTCCTTGCCGTGGCGCTCCTGCTCTGGGCGATACACCATCTCGACTATCCGTTCCTGCGGGCGCGCGGAGCCTGGTCGCCGTGGGGGTACTACCTCGACATCATCTTCCTCCTGGCCACCGGCACCGGGCTGACCTTCCTGGTGCTCGACGAACTGCGGCAGGGGTTCGCGGCGCTGACCTCGCTGGCCGGTATCGCGACGGTCGGGGCTGAGGGGACGGATCTCGATGGGCTGCTCGGGCGGGCGATGACGCTCCCCGCCACGCGCGGGGCGGCGCTCTTCTCGCGCGTGGGGGGCGACGTGACGCTGGTGCGTGGGGTGGGGGAGTGCGCGCGATGGGAGGGAGGATCGCTCCCGTCGAGCGGAATCGACCTCGTGAACGCGGCGATTGCCGGTGCGGACGCACGGGTGCAAGGGGGGGAGTGGCCGCGCGGGAGCGGGGCGCACGCGGTGGGCTTCGCGTATGCGGCGGCCCTCCCCATCCCGCGCGCGACCGAGGGGACGGCGGCGCTCGTGCTGGTGGGCGACGTGCGCAATCCGTTCACGGCGCTCGACGACGCCTTTCTCCTCGCGTTGGGGCAGCAGATCGGTTCGGCGCTCGATTCGGCCGAGCTCACGCGCCGCCTGCGCCTGCGCACCGCCGACCTCACGCGCCTGTCGGCGCGGATGATCGATCAGCACGAGGAGGAACGGCGCCGCATCTCGCTCGAGCTGCACGACGAGACCGCACAGGTCTTTTCGGCGGTCAAGCTGCAACTCGGGCTGTTGCGCGAGCGAGTGGCTGGCGACGAGGCCAGGGGGTTGGAGCGGGCGCTCGCGCTGGTGGACGAGGGGATGCGCTCCATCCGGAACGTCACCGAGACGTTGCGCCCGACGGTGCTCGACGACCTGGGGCTCCTTCCCGCGCTGCGGTCGCTGGCCATCAGCTTCGAGGGGCAATGCGGGATCGAGGTGTCGCTCGACGCGCCCGACGAGCCGCCGCTCATGAGCCAGGACGCCGAGCTGGCGCTGTTCCGGGCGATGCAGGAGGCGTTGTCGAACGTGGCGCGCCACGCGCCGCGGGCTCAACATGTGTGGGCCATGCTGCGTGAAGAAGGAGGGGCGCTCCACCTCGACGTGCGCGACGATGGCGATGGGGGGGCGGTGCCGTTGGACCCCGAACGATTGGAGCGCGAGGGACACATGGGGCTGGCCGGCATGCGCGAGCGCATCGGTTCGTTAGGCGGCACGGTGACGCTGGGGCGGGGGAGCGAGGGGGGCCTCCAGGTCTCCATTCGCCTCCCGCTGTCGCCGGTGGAGGGACGATGACCCCCATTCGCGTCCTCCTGGTGGACGACCATGGCATCGTGCGCGAGGGGTTGCGCCAGGTGCTGCTGGCGGACGGCGACTTCGACGTGGTGGGCGAAGCTGCCAATGGAGTACAGGCGCTGGACATTGCCGCGCGCGAGCGGCCCGACGTGGTCCTGCTCGACCTCACCATGCCGGGCGATTCGGGGCTGGTGGTGGCGCAGAAGCTTCGGCAGGAGGTCCCCAACTCGCGCGTACTGATACTCAGCGTGCACGATGACGCCGAGTACGTGTTGGAGAGCGTGCGGGCGGGGGCGCACGGCTACCTGCGGAAGGACACCACCCCGGCCGACCTGCGTGCGGCGATTCGTGCGGTGCACAGTGGCGATGCCTACTTCAGCCCGGCGGTGGCCAAGCGACTCACGGAGGTGTTGCGCAGCGAGTCGTCCGTTCCCGCGCCCGCGCCGGTCGTGGTGCCGGCGTCGCTCGACGCACTCACCAACCGAGAGCGCGAGGTACTGGCGGCGGTGGCGCGCGGGCTGTTGAACAAGGAGATCGCCGGTCAGCTCGGCATCAGCGTGCGCACGGTGGAGGCGCATCGCGACAGCGTGGTGCGCAAGCTGGGGATCCGGAGTGCGGCGGGGCTCACGCGCTTTGCGATGGAGCAGGGGTTGTTGAAGGGGGACGGCGGGGCCGAGTAGCGGCGCGTGCGGGGGCGGTGCATAACGAGTTGGGCGCGGAACCGATCAGGACGTCTCCCGAATGGAGGAGAGTGCCCCATGGTGAGGTCAGCTGTCGCGTGGCGGGTGGTCGCGGTGTGGCTGGTGAGCGCGGTCGTGCGAGGCGTGGCGAGCCCGGAGATGGCGCACGCGCAGGTGTCGCCCGCGCCGACCGCGCATGCGCCGGTGCGCGCCGACTACGGCGTGATGATCCCGCTGCGCGACGGCGTGCGGCTCGCGTCGGACATCTGGCGCCCCGAGGCGCCTGGCAGGTACCCGGTGTTGCTCACGCGCACGCCGTACATGCGCACCAACCACCAGCTCCCCACCTGGGCGCGCTACTTCGCCGAGCGTGGGTATGTGGTCGTCACGCAGGATACGCGCGGGCGCGGTGACTCGGAGGGGACGTTCGAGTTCTTTGCTGGCGATGGGCCTGACGGGTACGACGTGATCGAGTGGCTCGCGAAGCAGCCGTGGTCGAATGGGCGCGTGGGGATGTTCGGGCTGTCGTACCTGGGGACGGTGCAGTGGCTGGCGGCCAAGGAGCGTCCGCCGCACCTGGCGTGCATGGCGCCGACTGCACCTGGCGGGCGTTGGTTCGACGAGATCCCCTACCTGGGCGGTGCCTTTGCGCAGGAGTGGGCGATCAACTGGTCGTTTGGCGTCACGGGGCGCATGCAGCAGGGGACGCAGCTCGAGGGGACGGATTGGGCGAAGATTCACGCGCACCGTCCGCTCCTGACGGCCGACTCGGTGTTGGGGCGCGTGAACCCGACGTATCGGTCGTGGCTGGAGCATCCGACCGCGGGGGCGTTCTGGCAGCGCATGGAGTACAGCGCGCGCGATTTCGCGTCGATCGACATCCCCACGCTGACCACGACCGGGTGGTTCGACGCTGATCAGCCCGGGAGCATGTTCTACTGGCGCGGGCTGATGGCCAACGCGAAGGACCGCGCGAAGCACTGGCTGATGATCGGTCCGTGGGACCACATGGGGACCTTCCAGGGGGCGACCGACAGCATCGGGAAGTTGCGCTTCACGCCGGAGTCGGTGATCGACAACAAGGCGCGGCATGTGGCGTTCTTCGATTGGTGCCTCAAGCAGTCGGCCGCGAGCTTCGCGGCGCCGCGGGCGCAGGTGTACGTGACCGGTGCGAATGTGTGGCGGACGTTCGACCAGTATCCGCCAGCTGCATCGTCCCCGACGCAGTTCTTCCTGACCAGCGGTGGTCGCGCCAACACGCGCAAGGGCGACGGGCGACTGGTGTCTGGGGCCGCCGCGGATTCGCCGCCCGACTCGTTCACCTTCGATCCCAGGCGCCCCGTACCGGGATCGATGTCCGACAACGCGATCGATCGCGGCCAGGTGCAGGATCGCGCTGACGTCCTCGTGTACTCGACCGAGGTGCTCACGGAGCCGTTGGAGATCATCGGCAAGGTGATGGTCGAGTTGCAGGCGGCGACCGACGCGCGCGACACCGACTTCACCGCCATCCTCTCCGACGTGCAGCCCGACGGAACCCCTATCCAGCTCGGCGCGCGCACCGGGATCAGGCGCGGGCGGTATCGCAACGGGTATGCGAAGGAGGAGCTGCTCACGCCGGGAAAGGTGGAGACCTTCCCCATCGAGCTGTTCGACATCGCGCACCAGTTCAAGGCGGGGCATCGGTTGCGGCTGGAGATCTCGAGCAGTGCGGCGCCGTACTACAACCCGAACCAGAACACCGGGAACCCGGTGGCGACCGATACCGAGTGGCGGGTGGCGCGGCAGGTGATTCACCATGATCGGGCGCGTCCGTCGTCGATCACCTTGCCGGTGGTGCCGCGCGGGGCGGTGCAGTGAGGGCGGGGTACGGGCGAGCCCGGGAGGGAGCACGCGGTGACGATGCCTCGGGAGGCGCTGTCCCGTCCTCGTGACGCCGATCGGGGCGGCGAGGACGGGGCGACCTACGGGCGCAGGATCTTGGCCATCGGGCGTCCCTTCGCCAGTTCGTCGATCAGCTTGTCGAGGTACCGCACCTTCTTCATCAGCGGATCCTCGATCTCCTCGATGCGCACGCCGCAGATCACGCCGGTAATCTTGCTGGCGTTGGGATGCAGCCGAGGGGCGTCGTCGAAGAAGGCCTCGAAGTTCTTCTTCTCGATGATCTGCGCCGCCAGCTGCTCTGCGGTGTATCCCGTGAGCCAGCGGATCACTTCATCGACCTCGGCCTTCGTGCGCCCCTTCTTTTCCGCCTTAGTGACGTAGTGGGGGTAGACGCCGGCGAACGCCATCGTGTAGATCCGGTGCTTTTCCATGGGCGGGAGCGCTGGCGACAAGGAGGACCGGCCGCGGCTGGGCGGTCGCGGTCGTGGGGGACAACCGACTCCGGGGTTGCGCCCTACTCTCCCCCCGCCGGCAACTGCGGCACCCCCGTCCCCCCACCGCCCTGCAACAACCCCTGTTCCACATACAACCCCAACTTCTCGCGCGTGTCCATGATGTCGAGGTTGCGCATGGTGAGCTGGCCGATGCGATCGAGCGGCGTGAAGAACGCCTCGCCGCGCTCCATCGTCAGGCGCTCGGGCTTGTACGTGAGGTTGGGGCTCGTGGTATCGACGATCGAGTAGTCGTTGCCACGACGCATATCGATGGTGACCTCGCCGGTGATCGCGCGCGCCACCCAGCGCTGCGCCGAGTCGCGCAGCATGAGTGACTGCGAGTCGAGCCAGCGCCCCTGGTACAGCAGGCGCCCCAGCTTTCGGCCGTTGGCGCGATAGGTCTCGATGGTGTCTTCGTTGTGGATGCCGGTGACCAGGCGCTCGTAGGCGATGTACAACAGGGCGAGCCCTGGCGCCTCGTAGATGCCGCGGCTCTTGGCCTCGATGATCCGGTTCTCGATCTGGTCGGACATGCCGAGCCCGTGGCGCCCACCGATCGCGTTGGCTTCCATGAAGAGCTCGAGCGCGGAGGCGAAGCTCTTGCCGTTGAGGGCGACGGGCATCCCCTCCTCGAAGCGGATCGACACGGTCTCGCGCGGCACCGCCACGTCGTCGCGCCAGAAGGCGACGCCCATGATGGGCTGCACGATCGAGATCCCCTTGTTGAGGAACTCGAGGTCCTTGGCCTCGTGCGTGGCCCCGAGGATGTTGGAATCGGTGGAGTACGCCTTCTCGACGCTCATCTTGTAGTCGAAGCCGGCCTTGATGAGGTACTCCGACATCTCCTTGCGTCCGCCCAGTTCATCGATGAACTGCTGGTCGAGCCACGGCTTGTAGACGCGCAATGCGGGGTTGGTGAGCAACCCGTAGCGGTAGAAGCGTTCGATGTCGTTCCCCTTGAACGTGCTTCCGTCGCCCCAGATGTTGACGTCGTCCTCGCGCATCGCCGCGACGAGCATGGTTCCCGTCACCGCGCGGCCGAGGGGGGTGGTGTTGAAGTACGTCTGCCCCGCGGTGGTGATGTGAAAGGCGCCGCACTGCAGCGCGGCGAGCCCCTCGGCGACGAGCTGCGCGCGGCACTCGATGAGACGCGCCTTCTCGGCGCCGTACCCCAGCGCCTTGCGCGGGATCTCGTCGTAGTCGCTTTCGTCGGGCTGGCCAAGGTTGGCGGTGTAGGCGTACGGGATGGCGCCCTTGGCGCGCATCCAGTGCAGGGCGGCGCTGGTATCGAGTCCGCCGGAGAAGGCGATGCCGACCTTTTCGCCGACGGGAAGACGCTGGAGGATGTTGGCCACGGGTGCTCGACCTTGAGGTGCTGAACGATGCGAGCCTCGAACTTACCATGATCGGCGGGGCCCCCCAATGCCGTAGGCGGAATTGGCCTGCGCGGCGCTGGGTGGTGGCCGAGACACTCACCGCGCCTGAGGGCGTGCAGTCGGGCACGGAGTACCCGCGCCGGCACGGATCCCCACGGTCACGGGGGTGAGCCGCGGACCAAGCCTCGGGACCAGCGCACGCCCGATCGCCGCGAGACTGACGCTCGCGCTGCGGGCGTCGATGGGCTCGGTCGACCGCTGGTGCCTGAGGATGGCGAGGGGCTCTCCCGCCAGGCCGTGGCGCGACGGGTAGGCGGTTGGCGGTCGGAGGAGTGCCGAAGTGCCGCGAGCGCAACGTTCGCTCCACGATGAAAGGGGGACCGGTAGCACCGGCCCCCCCGCTCGTACCATCGATCGCGCCGTCGTTACCGACGACGCGTCATGGCCTCAACGTCCTCGCGTACGCGAGATACAAGGCGTCGAGCTGCGCGATGGTGAGCCCGGTGCGCGTCGTGATCTCCTGCAGCAGCATCGCGTTGGTGAACGCGGTGCCGGGCGTTGCGCGGATGCGCGCCAGAATCGCCGGCAGGATCGCGGGATACTGGTGATTCAGGTACTCCACGAACATGACCGCCTGCGCTTGGCGCACGGCCACGGGGGTCCGCAGCTCGATGCCCACGAAGAAGCGCGCGTTCGGCAGGCGCACCTGGGCGGCGAGCGTGGTGGTCTCGCCGACGGCCGTCAGCGTGGCGGTCGATGGGGTGACCACCACCGACTGAATAGTGGGCGGCGGAGGGTTGGGAGTGGTGGCCTTGTCGCCGCCGGAGCACGCGAGTGCGCCAAGCAACGCGATGCCGAGCGCGAAGCCTCGAGGGGAGGGGGGAGGGGCATGTGGGCAATCCGGTGAGCGTGAGAGGCGGAGTGCCTACCCAACAAGCGACAGTTCCCGGCGATCCGGATATTTCTGGCTTCGCCCGCCGCCCCACCCATTTGCCCCGCGCCGCGATCGGCGCCAACATATGGGGTCCGTTCCGTCACGCGTCCCGCCTCCGGCGCGCGCGGCAGGCTGCTGTTCCCCCGTACATCTCCACCGACGGCCGCAACTCCGGCCATCCCCCGGGAGCCCTTCGTGAGAGCGTCTCGTTTCATCCTCGGCATCGCGGCGCTCGCCGCCGGCTCGCTCGAGGCCCAGCAGTCGTCCCGCACGCAGCCGGTCACCGGGCTGCGCGACAACAGCACGGGCTACCACGCCCTGGTGGGGGCGCGCGTCGTCACTGCCCCTGGCCAGGCGCTCGACAACGCGACGATCGTCGTGCGGAACGGCGTCATCACCGCGGTGGGCGCCGGCCTGAGCGCGCCAGCCGGTGCCCGCGTGTGGGACCTCAAGGGGCTCACGGTCTATCCCGGCTTCATCGACGCCTCGGCTGATCTTGGCGGTGACGCGCCGCCGCAGGGGGGCGATGTGGGCCCCACGCACTGGAATCCGCAGGTGCGCGCCTGGTTCAGCACGACGGCCAACCTCAAGGACGATTCCACGCGACGCATCGCGCTTCGCTCGCTCGGCTTCGGCGCCGCGCTCGCGGTGCCGAGGCAGGGGATCTTCCGCGGCAGCGCTTCGGTGCTCAACCTCGGCGATGCGGGCGCGCGCGAGCGCATCATGCGCCCCGACCTCGCGCAGGCGATCGGTTTCCAGCGCTCCTTCGCACTGGGCGGGATGTATCCCAACTCGGCGATGGGGACGATTGCGCTGATGAAGCAGACCTTCATGGATGCGGAGTGGTACATCCGCGCCTGGGGGGCGTACGAGGGGAGCGGGCGCGCGTTGCTCCCGCCAGAGACGAGCGAGGCGCTCGCCGCGCTTGGCAAGGCGGTGAAGGGGCAGCAGCCCGTCTTCTTCGAGACGGGGAGCGAGGAGGAATACCTCCGCGCGTACAAGCTCGCGCAGGACTACAAGCTCACCCCGTGGTTCCGCGGCAGCGGCCAGGAGTATCGCCTCCTCGACGTGCTCAAGGGACGCACGCAGCCGCTGGTGGTGCCGCTCGCCTTCCCCGATGCGCCTAACGTGTCCGGTCCCGAGGCGGCGGCCAACGCGACGCTGGCGGAGTTGCGGCACTGGTACCTGGCCCCGACCAACCCGGCGCAACTGGCGGCGGCCGGGGTGCCGTTCGCCATCACGGCCGATGGTCTCTCGTCGCTGGCGCAGTTCCTCCCCAACCTGCGGACTGCCGTTGCGCGTGGGCTCGCGCCCGACAAGGCGCTGGCTGCGCTGACAACGATTCCTGCGGCATGGCTGGGGATCGAGAAGACGCACGGGACGATCGCGGTCGGCAAGGCGGCCAACCTGGTGGTGAGCGAGGGAGACCTCTTCACCCAGGAGTCGGCGGTGCGCGATGTGTGGGTGCAGGGGACGCGCTACGGCGTGACGCGCCCACCGCAGGTGGATCCGCGCGGGACGTGGACGATCACGTCGTCCGACGCCGGGACCTTCAACAGCGCCACGCTGCGCCTGGAAGGGCCGCTCAATCGCATTCGCGGGACGATCGAGATTGCCGGGCGTCGTCCGGTGAACCTGACGTCGGCGCGCATCACCGCCGAGACGGGGCGACTGGAGGCGACCTTCCCCGGCGAGGCGGTGGGGCTGGAAGGGGCGATGCTGCTGGCGGGGTCGGTGCGGGAGGCGGAGTTCTTCGGCTGGCTGTCGCTGCCTAACGGGACCGACGCCACGTATCGGGGGACGCGCACCGAGACGTACGAAGGGCCTGCCCGCGGCGCCGTCGCGGTGAAGGTCCCCAAGCTCGACCTGCCGTTCATGCGACCCTCCATGGAGTTCGGTCGCACGGCGGCGCCGGTGCAGCCGGCGGCGGTGGTGGTGCGCAACGCCACGGTGTGGACGCAGGGGGGGCAGGGCCGTCTGGAGAACGCCGACCTGCTGGTGCAGGCCGGCAAGGTGGTCCGCGTGGGGCAGAAGCTCTCGGCCCCCACCGGCGCGGTCGAGATCGACGCCACGGGGAAGCACGTCACCCCTGGGCTCATCGATCCGCATACGCACTCGGGAGTGAGCGCGGTGAACGAGAGCGGCTTCGCCATTGTCCCCGAGGTGCAGATGGGGGACGTGATCACGCACAACAACATCTGGTTCTATCGCCAGCTCGCTGGCGGGCTGACCACCACGATGATCAAGCACGGCTCGGCCAACCCGATCGGCGGCGAGAACGTGTACGTGAAGATCCGCTGGGGGTCGCTGCCTGACGAGTACAAGATTGCCGGGGCGCCGCGGACGGTGAAGTTCGCGCTCGGCGAGAACCCCAAGCGCTCCCCCACGCGCTATCCCAACACGCGCATGGGGGTGCAAGAGATCATTCGCGACCACTTCCTGGCTGCGCGCGACTACCAGAAGGAATGGAAGCGCTGGGAGAAGGAGAAGACGGGGATCCCGCCGCGCCGCGACCTGCGCATGGAGGCGATCCTCGACATCCTCGACCAGAAGCTGCTGGTGTCGTCGCACGGCTATCGCGCCGACGAGTTCCTGGCGCTCGTGCGCCTGGCGGAGGAGTTCGGCTTCCGGATCCAGACGCTGCAGCACGGCGTGGAAGCGTTCAAGATCGCCAGTGAGCTCAAGGCGTCGGGCGTTGCCGCCGTGGTCTGGAGCGACTGGGGGGCGTTCAAGATGGAGGCGTATGACAACACGACGTACAATGCGCGCCTGCTGATGGAAGCGGGCGTCGTGACATCGCTCCACTCGGACAACGCCGAGATCTCGACGCGCATGAACTGGGAGGCGGGGAAGCTGCTCCGCACCGGCGTCGACGAGATCGCCGCCCTCTCCACCGTCACCAACCAGTCGGCCAAGGCGATCGCGATCGACAGTCGGGTCGGGTCGCTCGAAGCGGGGAAGGATGCCGACTTCGTGATCTGGAACGGCAACCCGCTGTCGCAGTTCACCAAGGCCGAGCAGACGTGGGTGGACGGCCGACGCTACTTCTCGCTCGACGAAGACACGGCGCTGCGGGCGGAGACGGCCCGGCAGCGTGCGCAGCTCATCCAGGCGGTGCTGGCGGCAGCGCCCGCGGAGAACGCGCCGGCTGGCGCCCCCGCGCGTCCCCGTGGCACGGAGGGCTCGCGCCGATGACCCGCTCATTCCTTCTCCGACGCCTAACCCTGCGCATCATGCCCTCCACCGCGACCTCTCCCTCGATGCGCACCGTGCGCAGCGCTCTGCTCGCGCTGGCTGCGTCGATGACGCTCGCGCCGGTCGCGCTGCGCGCGCAGGAGCGCATGACCGTTCCCCCGCAGGATCGGCCCTTCGTACTGCGCGGGGCGACGATCCACACCGTCACCAAGGGGACGATCACCAACGGGACGATCGTCTTTGACCGCGGCCGGATCACCGCGATCGGCGGCGCCGAGGTGGCGGTGCCGACGGGTGCCAAGGTGGTGGATGTGAGCGGGAAGCACATCTATCCCGGACTGGTCGACGCCTACAGCACGGTCGGCATCACCGAGATCGGCGCGGTGGATGTCTCCAACGACATCAACGAACTCGGCGACTTCAACCCGAACGTGCGCGCCGAAGTCGCGGTGAACGCCGAGAGCCGGCACATCGGCACCACTCGCTCCGCCGGCGTGCTCGTCGCCTTCAGCACGCCGGAGGGCGGGGTGATCTCGGGGCTGTCGTCGGCGCTGTCGCTGGAAGGGTGGACGTGGGAAGAGATGTCGATGAAGGGGGCCGCGGCGCTCAACGTGAAGTGGCCCGACCCCAACGCGCAGCCGCGCCGTGGCTTTGGTGGTGGCCCTGGCGGTCGTGGCGCCGGCGGTCCGCCCCCCAAGAGCTACGCCGAGCAGGTGCAACAGATCAAGGACTGGTTCGGCGAGGCGCGGGCGTATCGTGATGCGGTGAAGTCGGGGCAGGACGTGCGCACCGATTCGCGCTATGCGGCGATGATCCCGGCACTCAACGGCGCGATCCCGGTGGTGGTGGCGGCCGAAGGGGCGGCGCAGATCAACGACGCGATCACGTGGGCCAAGGCCGAGGGGGTGAAGCTGGTGATCCGCGGCGGGCGCGACGCGCTGTTCGTGGCCGACCGGCTCAAGGCGGAGAACGTCCCGGTGATTCTCACGTCGACGATGTCGGCCCCGGATCGGGACTACGAAGGGTACGACGGGGCATATGCGACGCCGGCCAAACTGCATGCAGCGGGCGTGAGGTTCGCCATCTCCGGCGGTTCGGGGGGGCTCTACAGCAATCGCCTGCCGTGGGAGGCCGGTGTTGCGGTCGCCTTCGGCCTGCCGGAGGAAGAGGCGCTCAAGGCTGTCACCATCAACGCCGCCGAGTTCCTGGGAGTGTCCGACAAGGTGGGGTCGCTCGAGGTCGGGAAGGAGGCGACGCTGCTGATCACGACGGGGACGCCGCTGGACATGACGAGCAACATCATCCAGTCGTACATCCAGGGGCGCGAGATCAACATGATGGACATCCACAAGCTCTTCTTCCAGAAGTACATGGAGAAGATCAAGCAGCAGACGCCGAAGAAGGTGGTGCCGTGAACGGTGGCGCGCGCTCACTCGTTGACCTGTGAGAGCGTCGCCGCATCAACACGGCTGATTTCGGAGGATTGTCGTGATGGATGCGCTAACCCGGGAATTCCTGATCGCCTGCGAGATGCACTCGCCATCGCGCCTGCGGGCGGTGCTGGACGCCGGCTTCGATGTCCACGCCCGATCGACGGGACGAGTCCCGTGATGCAGCTGGTCGAGATGTACTTCCGATCGGATCACTTTCCCCACTGTCTCGCGCTGTTGCTCGGCGCCGGCGCCGAGCTCGAGGATCCGCGGCTCGCCCCCGTGCTCCTGAACGACGCGGCGATGCTGGCCGACGCGATCACGCGCGATCCGCAGTTGGTGTCCCATCGCACCTCGCTTCGCTGCGCCTTCACGCCGCTCATCGGTGCCACGCTGCTGCACGTCGCGGCCGAGTACGGGCACCGCGCCGCCGCCGAAGTCCTGATCGCACACGGGGCTGACGTAAACGCACGCGCCGCGGTCGATGCCGACGGCTCAACGGGCACACGCCGCTGTTCCACACCGTGAATGCCAATGCCAACCGGTCGGCGCCGGTGATGGAGCTTGCTGGCGCACGGGGCCCGCACGGACCTTCTGCTCCCCCGGTATCACCGGGGACACGGCTTTCCGTGGGCCACGACCTGTTTCGACGTCACGCCGATCGCGTACGCGCAGCTGGGCGCGCTGCCGCAGTTCCAGCGAGCGGAGACCGACGTTGCCGCCAATGTGATCGCCATGCTCGGCGCTGCCGGTCGCCGGATCCCGTCCGACCTCAATGTGCCTAACCGCTACCTCAGGGCGGGTGATCCCCGCTCCCGCGCTTCGTTGCGTGCGGCTTGGTTGCGAAGGCTGAAGCGGCGGCTAACGTAGTGCGGACGCGCGCACCGCGACGAACGTCCGGCGAGCGGCGCTGACGAACTCCCGGCAGCGGCGGGTTGCACGATGGCAAAGGCAAAGTCCCTGACCGCGAAACAGCGCGAGGCGCTGCTGAGCGTATTGAAGGCCCGCTTCGAGCAGCACATGCAGCGGCATGCCGGTCTCGCGTGGGCCAAGGTGTACGCGAGGGTGGACGGCGCAGACGATCGGTTGTGGTCGCTCAACGAAATGGAACAGAGCGGCGGCGAGCCTGATGTGGTGGGCGTGGACGACACCACGGGCGAGTACCACTTCGTCGATTGCTCGGCCGAGAGCCCGAGTGGCCGGAGAAGTCTGTGCTACGATCAGGAGGCGCTGGAAGCGCGGAAGGAGAACAAGCCCAAGGGAGCGCGGCGGAGATGGCGAGCCGGATGGGCGTCGAGCTGCTGACGGAGGCGCAGTATCGCGCGCTGCAGGCGCTGGGCGAGTTCGACCGGAAGACGTCGAGTTGGGTGAAGACTCCCGCCAACATCCGAGCGCTCGGCGGCGCGGTCTTCTGCGATCGCCGCTACGACACGGTGTTCGTGTATCACAACGGGGCGGAGTCGTACTATGCCGCGCGGGGGTTCCGAGGGCTGCTCAAGGTGTGAGTGTCCGGCGCCATGTGCGCCGATCCATCTACAGTGTGCCGGCGACGCCGCAGCACGAAGAGCGCGACAGCGCGTGGTGGCGCGTCGGAATTGTGTCGGTCGCGCACGGCTGCGATCACGGTTCGTAACGTGATCGCCTCAGCTTGGACACTGCTGTATCGGTCGAGAACCGGCCGGTCCAGACTGTTGCAACATGGAAACCACCACTTCGACCGCCGCCGCGGATAGCATCGCCGTCTTCACAGCCGATCGGTTCGTGGAGGGGCTGTACGCCTCGCTCGCCTGGGAAGCAACGATTCAGCTCGGCGATGCCGCGATCTCATCGCGCCCTGGTCGAACGGGTATTGCGCCGCGCGTGGGACGAGCGCGATCGATTCGCGACCGCCGACGCGCTCCTGCGGCACGCGCGCGACGCGGCGCGCGACGCGATCGCGCGCGAGGCGGAACGTCGGCTGGACGTCACGAAGTTCGACGATGACACGCAGCGCATGCTCCCGTTGCCCGGAGACCTGCATGCCATGTCGGCCGTCGAGGTGCATCGTCGACTGGTGGAGCATGGGTCGGCCAATGGTATCGGCGACGTAGCGCCGCCGACGATCGCTCCGGCGTTCGCACCGGCAGCACCGGCAGCACCGGCAGCACCGGCAGCACCGGCAGCACCGGCAGCACCGGCAGCACCGGCAGCATCGGCAGCATCGGCAGCATCGGCAGCATCGGCAGCATCGGCAGCATCGGCACCATCGGCGTCACCGGCAGCGAGCTTTTCACCCGCAGCATCGGCGGCGCGGTCATCCGAAGTCACCGGCGGTCCGAGCCTCGCAATGCCATCGGCGAGCGCGCACGCATCGTCCAGCACCGTTGCTCACGTCGACGCCACTCGCGTGGCACGAGGGCGGTCGACTCCCGCGCCCGCGCCCGTGGTGGTTACCGATGCACCGCGGCGCATCGTTGCGACGCCCGAGCCGGCGGTCGGGGCGGGAGTCGCGCGACCGTCCGACGTTAGGCGCTCGTCTGCCGTACGCGAGCGTCCGCACCTGCGCGCGGCATCGTTCATCACGCACGAAGACCGCAAGGGCTTTCGGCCGCGCGTCGTGGCGGGCGCCCTCGCCCTCGTGGCGGTCTGCGCGGTGCTGGCATGGAAGGCCCTGGGCGGTGACTCGGCCGAGTCGGTCGCGATCGCCGCGCTCGACGCACCGAGCGGAGCGTCCGGGGCGACCAAGGACGGGGAACAACTCACGCTGGCGCTCCCAGGTGGCTCGATCGCCCGGCTGGGAGCGGGGGCGTCGATCAAAGCGAGTGCCACCTTTGGCGACGGTGCGCGTGCGCTCACGATCGCCGGGCCCGTCAGCGTCTCCGTGGCCGATCGCGAGGGTGCACCCGTCGCCTTCGGCACGGGAGCGCATCGCTGGGTCATGCACGAAGGGGTGGTCGCCTTTGCGCCTGACGGTGAGCGCCTGCTGGCGAAGGTCGACAGCGGAGTCGTCACGTTCGTCGCCGGCAAGAACCGGACATCGATCGAGAGCGGACGCACGGTCGCGGTCTCGGCCGACGGTTCCATCGTTCCGGTCGAGGGCGCGGCGCAGGACGAAGCGTTCTCCTGGCAACGCGGGCGATTGCAGCTGCGCGACGCGTCGATGCTCCAGCTGCGCGAGCGCATCCAGCAGTGGTATGGCCTCGACGTGCGCTTCGCCTCGCCTCGTGCCTCCAGCGAGCGGGTCACGCTCGACGTCCCGCTCGAGCCAGCCGACAGCCTGTTGGCCGCCCTGGCCACGCTCGGCGGCGGGGAGATCGAGCGCGCGGGAGGTGTGGTCACCGTTGGCCTAACGCAATCGAAGCCCGCGCGCCGCACGGCGGCGTCGCCGCGGCCCCGTGGACGCGAGTCCCTTTCGGCCTTACCGGCGATGCCGCGAATTCAGCCGCTGCCGACCATTCCGGACGAGTGATCGGGAGGTAGTCGATCTCGTCGATCACCACGAGGCTGGAACAGACGGAACGTCCTGCTGCGTCGCGGCCTTGCCTACTTCCCCTCGAACTTCCGGGCCACGTCCTCCGCCATTCGCTTGAGCATCGCCAGCTCGTCCGTCCCGTGATGGCGTGCCTCGACGGTGATCAGGTAGCGATAGCGCGTTACTACGGTCACCTTCGAGTCCTTGTTGTCCTTGTCGAATTCCTCCGTGCCCCAGGTGAATGGGGTGTCCATCTTCAGCGTCGTCATGCGACGGTGCGCGTCTTCCTGGCTGAGGTTCATCATCATCGGGAGCGCCATGATCCCATACGCGGACTGGGTACCGCCGAAATCGACCAGCGTAACCTGCACGCTCGGGGCGCTGCCATCGGGGGGGGCCGGCTTGCTGAACGTCTGCTCGGCCTGTGACATCGAGAAGCCGGTCATGCTCTGGCTTGACCCACTTGGCTCCTCGTCCGCCTTGTAGCCGTCTGGCGCCGATGGGAGGTACTTCTGAAGTTCCTGGTACCCCATCGCGACGGTATCACCCCTGCTCCGTCGCTCCTCCTGGAACTTGGCCGCTTCGTTCTGGTTGTCCACGATTTGTGGCGCCGCCGCAGCCGCGGCTTGCGCGGCGTTGGCCGCATTCTTCACGTCCTGAGCCTTCTCTCCACAGCCGACGACGGCGATGCCGGCTACAACCGCGAGAATGCGTGTGCGCATGGTCCCCTTCCTGCTGGAGTGAGGTGCGACCATCCCCTACGAGCGAACCCATAGCCTGAACGGCCGATACACTCAATCGGGGAAGCCACGCGACGTCGGGACGTGTCTCCCTGATGCGTGTCACCGTTCACGCATCCGGCGGTCGACCTCGTCGCCGATGTCAAGCCGGGTGTGGAGTCGCCGAGCGCTCGCGCACGACCTCGCGTACGCGCGCAAAGTTCTCCTCCGTACAGTGTATCCCGACCGGTTTGGAGCCGAGGGCTGCGCGAACCTGGATGTACCGACTTCGCGCGTCGATGGTGACCTTGCGAACGTCACGCCATGCGATGAACGCGCCCTGCTCTGCGCTGGCCAGGAGTCCTGCGCCGATGGCGGCCGGGGACCGCGACAGGAGTCCGATGAGTGTAGCCGCGTCCGCCGCACCGCGCGCACCCTTGCCGAGCCGGAAGTGCACGCCGCGGTTTGTCACGGCGTAGCCCGCGGTGAATCCTCCCGTCACGTCAATGACGATACCGACGGCAGCCCACAGGAACGCGAACAGGGCGAGTCCGCCCACGAGCACGATCAACCCGTCGTACGCGCCTGACGCGAGCGCCACGACGACGCTGAACAGCGTCACCGGGATGCCGAACACGAGGACGAAGCTCTTCCACAGTCTCGCACTGACGAGCATCCGGATGCGGACGGTCCATCCGGGAAGGAGGAGTTCCTCGGTGTCGTGCATTCTCACGCTCAGCTAGCGCCCGAACTTCACGGCACCTTCCATCACGGTGCCCATGTCGTCGATGATCTCGTGCACGCTCGACTTGCCGGTGAGCGCCGCGAGTTTGTGTCGCGCGGTGATGGGACCGATGCGGTTGGCACCGAAGTCCTCCATGACTTCCTGCACCTGCTTCCAGTGCGCGCGCGCCTGCCGCAGCGCCTCCTTCTGCGCCGGGGTGGTCGCCTTCGCGGCGGCCAGCACCGGATCCAGCTTCGTCTTCATGTCCTTCGCCGTACCTCGACAGATCTCCTGCAGCTTCGCGGCTTCTCCCATCGATGCGTTGTTGCGAAACTCCCAACCCTTGACGCTCGTGACGTCGGCGGCCTGCTGCGCCAATTCGGCCTTGAGCTTCGCGATGTTGGCCGGATCGCGCAGGTCTGACAGCCAGCCTTCGAACTTGCCCGTCGACCGGTCGCCAACGTCCTTGTACGCTTCGACGTTGACGCTCGTGGTCACCATCTCCCAGGCCTCCTCGGCGCTCTTCCCGGTCTTCTCCTTGAAGGCGCGATCGTAGGCATCGCGCGCCTCACGTTGCCACTCGGACACGCTCGATGGCTTGCCGTTGCGCAGGATCGCGCCCTTCGACGAGGGCGAGATCGTAGTCCATGCCGGCGGTGCCGGAGCTGCTCGCATTACGCACCGGCTGCACCTCCTGCGGGTTGAATCCCTTCTCCGCCATGCGCTCGTGGAAGCGCGCTTCGACGGTGGCGTGGATCGCCCGGTGATAGCTCTCGTAGGCGCGAATCGTCGCCGGCTTGGCCTGGCCCGACTTCAGCAGGTACATCTTGGCATGCTGGTCGGCATTGATCTCATTGGCTTGCTTCATCACGGCAGACTGCAGCTCCTTGATCTTCTTCGCTGACGCGCCGCTCGAGCCGGCGGCCTGCAGTTCGGCCTGGGCACGTTCGAAGGCTTCAACCTTCGCCTTTCCTGCTGCCTGATCGCGACGGAACTCGCGAGCGTTCACGAACTCCTGCGCGGTGGGCATGCGTCCGGTCGCACGAGGCGGGGCGAACGCGGGGCCACCGCCAATCCTTGCCACGGCGAACTGCGAGGCCTTGCCGGAGAGCCAACCGATGGCGAGCCCCTTGCCGCCTTCCTTGAGCGCACCAGGCCAGCCGCCGCCGTCCTGATAGCCATCAAACGACGAGACCCCCACCATCCCCACCGTGGACGACCACGCGACGCTCGACTTCAGCGCTTCCTTCACGCTGCCGCTGGCGATGTATCCCGTGGTGCCGGCGTACCCCATCGTACCGGCGCGGGCCAGCCACGTTGGCGCCGCGTAGACCACCCCCAACTCGCTCATGCCGGCCGACACCACGATCGTGCTTGCCGCGATGACGCTGTTCGCCACGAAGATGTTCTGCTCGGCGTCCAGCGCCGCCTCGTCGCCGAGCGCGCCCTGTCGCTGCCAGTAGCCGGTCACCTGACCGTGGAGCGCATTCGCGACGCGGCGAATGGCGGCGAAGTCGGCGCGCGCGATCGCCCCGCTCTCCAGCAGCTGCTTGCGCGCGAAGTCACGTAGCGCGTCGGCGTCCTCGCCCAGCGCCGCAAGGCGCAGGATCGCCGCCATCTCGCGCTGCGCTTCCTGCATGGCGAGCTGGTTCTCGCGGGTGTTGGCGATGAAGGCGTCGTGCGCGAACTCGTCGAACGGACTGCGCGTGTGCACCGGTTGTCCGGACTCGAGCGAGGCGATCAGGTCCTGCTCGGCGAGCTTGCTCGTCTCGGCCTGCATGATCTGGAAGTCGAGCGCGCGTGCCGCGGCCGGATCGGTGGCCTGTCCACGATCAGCGCGCAGCCGCGCGAGCGTCTGGTCGATGTATGCGACGTTCGATTGCAGCTCTTCGATGCGCTGCCGGTTCACGTCGCTCGCGGACTCGATCAGCACGGGTTGCGGGGCCGCGGCAGCTGCGGATTCCTGCTGAAGGACGTAGGTGTAGGTCTCGTCGTACTCACCAAAATCGGTGGACCCTGCCGAAACGATGGCCGGCGTGCGCACCTCGTACAGCAGCCGCCAGCTCTGGCCAGGCTTGCCTGCGGGCGCCGTGAGCGCTTCGGCGAACGCACCCGTCGCGCTGCGAGTACCGATCTCGTTCGGCAGGAGGTAGCCGTCGATGCCAAATGGGTACGGGAACTTGAGCTCCGGATACCGCGCGGTCGTGAAGCCGATTGGCGCGGCGACGACCACGAATCCCGCGCGCATACTCCACAGCGCAATGCCGGGAAGCCGCTCGGACGAGTAGAGCATCCCGGTCATGCCGGCGGTCTGAGCGATCCCGCGCGAAGATCACCGGACTGCTTGATTGAATAGGTGGCCGTCGAGCCAAACGACGCACCGACGGCGAGCCGCATCGGCGGTGGCGTGAAGTTGACACGGACCGTGCTGGACAACGTCACGCGCCGTGTTTCCGTCGGGAGATACACGTCCGTGAACTGCGTCACGTCGAAGCGTACACCGTGGCTTTCGGGGGTGTACTTGTGCTCGGTCGTGTTGGGATGGTCCCCGATGTAGTAACCGACCGCATCGTACCCATCGTCCTTCATCTTCTTCAGCTTCGGCTCCACGCTCTGCAACACCCACACGAGGCCGTCGGCGGCAGCGTTCACGACCGCCGTCCCCGATGTCGTGGCCAGCACCGCGCGCGGCGACGGTTTCACCAGCTGTGCGGTCACGGCAAACGATCCCGCTTTCGCGAAGGTGTGAGGCAGCGACTTCGCCCGCGACGATGCCTTCGTGCCGTCGCCAAAGCTCCACTCGATCACGTACGCCGCCGGCAGCCTGCTCGCCTGCACGGTGAAGGTGACGGGCTCCCCCACGGTGGCGTGCACCGACGACGGTACCAGGCGAAACGCCGGCACCAGCTGCTGTGTCACCGTGAGTGCCGAGTCGTGATGCGCACGAACACGCGCCTTGGCTTGCGTGGCATCCGGTGGATCGCCGAGCGCATCGACTTGCTGGCCGATGTCGGCCATGCGTCGGGTCAGGGACTGTAACAGCAGCAGCTGCTGCTGCGCGATGGCCAGTGCCTCACGGGTGGCCGATTCGTTGTTGTACGACGACGCCATCACCGCCTCGCGCCACGCGGCCTCGAGTTCGGCCGAGACCATGGGAATCGAGGAGCGGAGCGCGAGGAACTCCTGCAGGAGCGGGAGCAGCGCGTTGAGATAGGCGACGGCTTCCGGCGTGGGGAAGTCGTAGAGGGGCGCCCATTTCGACTCGAACTGCCGAGTCTCGTCAGGTGACATCGCCCCCTGCATGCTGCGCATCGCCTCCACGGCCGCCGACACTGCACCGGTGAACTGCGTGGGGGTGATGGTCGCGACGCTCAATCGCGGGGCGAGCGTTAACGTGGGCAAGGACTGTGCAGCTGGGGGCTGCACGGCCGTCGCTGGCGATGGTGGTGGGGGTGGTGACCTCGGCGGCGGCTTCTGCGGCGATGCCGTTCGAAACGACAGTACGCTGCACAGGAGAACGAAGCCGGTGCGTGATGCGCACGACCGGACACCGACCCGACGTTTCGGCTTGGAGAGCATGATTCGGCCTTCGAGAGGCAGAGATCCATCGTTACGCTCACATGCCGGGCTGCAGTGTAGTGGGAATGCTTACGGCAGCGGAACTAAGTCAGGATGAGCGCGTGTTCGGGAGATGTTGCCGCACCATCACCGCGCCCGGCGCGTAGACTTGGCGAAGCGCAGGTCGGTATCGGCCAGACGTGCCGCCGTAGCCTGCGTGACGCGACCCCCAACCGCGGCTGACTCACGACGCAAGCCAATCAGCAGGCATCCATGAACCCCGTCACAGACATTCGCGAACGACGCAACCTCGGACGTGTCTCGTGCGCGTTGATACCGCACACCCTCTCAGAGAGCGCGATGGACCTCGCCGACCGCGCCGTACAGAGCGTCGGCCTGCGAGCGCTCGAAGACGCCTGGCTCGAGATTAGCGAGAGCGACGCGGAGTCGATCGCGACCGGCATTCTGCACCGCGACCTCGCCTATCACACGGAGATCATGCCGTTGGCGCTGGCCGCCGAGCTGGCGAGCGAGCTGTTGTCGCAGGTGCCGCAGCCCATGACGTGCTTCACTAACGGCGACTGGGCGGAGGCCTTCAGCGAGAACCTGGAGTCGCTTGACTCGGTCGGCTTCGATCCGATCTCCGATGCCGCGCTCGACGCCGGGATCATCTGCGTGGGCGACGGAGTGACGGCGCTGCTCTGGGAGGACGAGGACCAGGACGTCAGGGGCGCGAGGGGGGGGGCGCGACGCGCCTGGTTGGCGCGGCCTCCGTCACCGCGTGAGAGTGAAGTGCCCGCTGGCGCCCGTCGTGCCGTTGATGTTGATGTCGACGGCGTGCTTTCCGGGGTAGTAGCGCCGGGTGGTGACCACCTTCATGGAGTGGCGCTTCGTCAGGTGCAACTCGCCACCGGCGGGGAGCGTCACGCGCCATCCCTTGAAGACCTTGGGTGATGTGCGGCCGTCCTGCTTCTGGTGATGCCCCACGTAGTCGATCACCAACGGCTGCGGCGACCGGGCGGTCGAGCGCAGGGTCAGCGTCATCGTGAACGACTCGCCGACGGCCACCCGGCGCGGCGTGATGGTCAGCGCCGCCGTCCCCCTGAAGTCCCGCCCGAGCCCCCACGCTGATAGCACGCGGCGATCGCCGCGCTTGATGAGGGTGCGGCTGGCGTGCTGCAACAGCGCGCGCCGCTCGTCGCTGGCATGCTTCAGGTGCTCCTCGAGCCACTGCGCAACGATGGCCGGATGATCTTTGGCGATGTCGTTGAGGTGATTGGCCACGCTCCGTCGCACGTATTCGCTCGGGTCATCCTGCAGGGCGCTGAGAAGCGGGAGCGTGGGCGATGGGTCGGCGATGAGTGCCTTGAGCTGCAACCCCCACGGGAGGCGTGGGCGGCTCCCCTCGCTCACCAGGCGCCGCACATGGGCGCTGGGGTCGGTGGTCCACCGCCTGAGCGTGGCAAAGGCGAGTTCGGGATGGGCCACGATGATCGGGCGGATCGCGAACTCGGCGGTGAAACGCTGCGTGAAGGCGTGCAACGCCTGCAGTGCGCGCTCCGGTCGGGCGAGGCCGCGACGTGCCACGTACTCGCCCGCCGACCAGAGGATCCACCCCTTGAGGCCGTCATCGGCGAGTTGGAGCCCCGCCATGTTATCCCCAGACTCGGCTGGCGCGAGTGCGCCCTCTAGGATGCCGGCCGCTTGCGCGAAATCGTCAGGAAGCGTCGCCTCGAGCGCGTCGGCGACCTGCATGGCGCGCGCCTTGAGTTCGAGCGATTCCAGCCCGCGCACGCTCAGCGCGGTGAACCGCGGTGCGTCGAACGCGGGCCACACGCGTTGCAGCTGCTGCGCGGCGGCGTGCACCAGCGCGGGCTTGATGAGGTGCTTGAACGGCTCGGCCAGGGACGGGCTCCGTGCGGGGGGCGTCCTGAATATGCGCGTCGCTAGCCGACGCTCGCCACCACGGCCTGGTGCGTCGATGCGTCAGCCGGAATCAGGTGCTCCACGCGCAGCGACGCGAGGGTGATGTCCTGCGGGGTGCCGAAGGTCGTGAAGAGGCTGAAGAACGACAGGTCACCAGCTGCCGTTGTGTAGGTGGCGGCGAGCACGGGGGCCGGTGCGGTCCCCACGCGCCCGCGCAGCCCCTTCTCACCCAGGCGCTCGCGCAGCACACGTGCCAGCGCCTCGGCGCGAGCCTCCAGCGCAGGGACGCCGAGCGCCTCGTGTCGGACGTGGGCGAGCAGCGCGGGGCCCACCTCGGCCAGGTTGCGCACACGTGTGACGATTCCGTCCGGATGGACGAAGGCGTCGAGCAGGTTGAGCGGCGCCGCCGCGGCGAGGAGCGCGGGTGGTACGAGGAGCGACGCGAGCCAGTGGCCCCCGCGGTTCCCCCCGCGCACGTTCCACTCCGCGTCGAGCAGGAGGGCGGGTAGGGGATCGTGCGCCTGCACGAGACGATCGAGTGCCTCGCGTGCGCGCGTGAGCGCGGGGTCGTGCAGCGGCCGAGGAATACACGGGGGCGTAGCCGGCTTGCAGCATCGCCTCGTTTCGGACGACGAGTGGTGCCTCGAGCTCGTGCAGCCACCCCGCCAGCAGCTCGCGGCTGGGCGCGGCACGACCGCTCTCCACGAAGCTCACGTGGCGTTGCGACACGCCGAGCCTGAGCGCGAGCTGCAGCTGGCTCAGTCGGCGTGCCTTGCGTGCGGCGACGAGGGCACGCCTGAGGGGAGGTGTGTCGTTCGGCATGACGAAATCTTGCCCGCGATGGCGCGACGGCAATGACCTCCGACGTAATTGCCGCGCCGCGCGCGCGGCGTCACCCTGCGGCAACCCTTCCGCGGAGACTGACCATGTCCAGGCGCATCCTGCTCGCGATCCTCCTCCCGTTTGCGGTGCTGAGTGGCATCGCACTCTGGCACCACGGCTTCTGGGGGATCATCGCACCGCACTTCAAGAGCTGGGGGCAGGGCAGGTCTTCGCCGACCTGGTGATCGCTCTCACGCTCGTCATCACCTGGATGTGGCGCGACGCGAAGGCGACGGGGCGCAATCCTCCCTGGGTGGTGGCCACGCTCATCGGTGGCTCGTTTGGCCCGCTCGTGTACCTGCTCACACGGCGCAGCGACACGCGCGCGCGCACTCAGGGAAAACACCCTTAACGCCCCTCGGCGACGGGCATAGCTTCTGGACGTCACGCCCACCGATCGCCCGAGCCATTCGAAGGCCTGTCGCCATGACCGTTCCAGTCGCCACGACCGCGGCGCCGTCGCGCGCGGAACTCGCCGAGCGCCTCGACCGCGTGCGCGCGCGCATGCGCAGCACGGACGTCGATGTATACGTGTGCTTCGACCCGGTCAACATCTACTACCTCACGAACTTCGCCAACTACGTCCACGAGCGGCCATTCCTCCTGGTCATCCCGCTCGACGGCCTCCCGGTCATGGTGGCGCCGCTCCTCGAGACGAGCCACGTGCGCGCTCGCGCCGGCTGCGACCTCGCGTATGCGACGTACGCCGAGTTTCCCGCGCCGTCGGGCGCGAACTGGTTCGATGTGTTCCGAACGCTGATTCCTGCCGAATCGCGGGTGGGGGTCGAATCGGCGATGCCGATCGGGATCTTCGAGCGCACGCCCGGAGTGAAGGCTGTGGTCGACGTGATCGAGGAGGCGCGACTCGTGAAGACACCGTACGAGATCGCGCGCAACGTGCACGCTTGCCAGATCGTGACGGCGGGGCACGAGAAGTTGCTGCAGCTGTGTCGCCCCGGCGTCCCCGAGGCGGTGATCTACGGTGGCGTGACGCAGTTCATGATGGCGATGGTCTTTCGCGACATCCCCACGGCGAACATCATGGTGACCAACGCGAAGGCCGCGGTGTGGCCGCCGTCCATCTCGTTCGACCCGCACCGCATCCCATCGTTAGGAATGCCGATGGAGAACGGCGGCCCTCACGTGTCGATCGTCACGGCACAGGTGGACGGCTATGGCGTGGAGTTGGAGCGCACCTTCTTCCTCGGCTACGTCCCCGAGTGGGCGGCGGCCCCCTTCGCCGCGATGCTGGAGGCGCGGGCGACGGCGTACGCCATGGCGCGCCCAGGGGCGATTCTCGCGGAGATCGATCGCGCGGTGCGAGCGGTGATCGCGCGACATGGCTACGGCGACTGCATCCTGCATCGCACAGGCCACGGCTTCGGGATCACCGGCCACGAAGGCCCCTACGTGGCGCTCGGCGATGAACGGACGCTGCAAGAGGGGATGCTGATCAGCATCGAGCCAGGGATCTACGTTGCCGGACGTGGGGGCTTCCGCCACTCGGACACGGTCCTGATCACGGCTGACGGCTGCGTGAGCCTGAC